>JAUQPV010000101.1 GCA_030550225.1 Acidobacteriota bacterium
ACGGAAACGGCATAGGGGTTGGATCCGAGGTACCTCCGAAAAGTACGATTTTACCGGCTTCGTGGGCGGCGTGATGAGGCCCAGCGGAAGGCGGTCGCCGGGGCCGAGGGATGATGTCGTCCCGCGGCCTGCCGTCCCGTCATCACGACGTTCCCCTCGGATCCGTAGTTCCCCGAACCGAACGGCTCTGATACACTTATAATAGAGCTATAATAGAGCCCTTCGGGCCCGGGAGAATAGCGTCCAGGGGCCTTTTCCAGCGCCCAGAAAGCACGGTGTTTCAACCATTCGGGCGGGTTTTCACAAACCGAAGGGCGCTGTTAATTTCAGGGGGATCCCGGGTTTCCGGAAGCCCCAACACCCAGCATCTACGACCCGAGAGCCAAGACCTGGCCCCAGAACCAGGTCATAGGGGGAGTCATGAATTGGTGGGACCGGGCGACATTGGAAGAACGTCGCCGTGTTAGTAATAGCTTCTTCCTGGGCATCATGCTGGGAAATCCAGAGGTGCCGGAAGATGCGGTCTTAAATCGCTCAGCCGTCACGATGGGTCGGTCCCTGGGCCTCGATATCGAGGAAATCCTGGAGGCGATGCGACAGAATCGGGAATGGGTCGACCTCTTGACCGACTCTTTCGAGATGCTCCCCCGACCCTACTTTTGGGCTTTCTTGGCGGGCTTTTACGCCGTCTCCCTGTTCCAGTACGCCAAGATTTACCAGGTCCGGCCGGACGACCACTCGCTTCGACGCATCGAGGAGACCCGGTCGAAGATGCTGGAATACCTGCAGAACTTACAGGTACCGACTCATCTTTACGACAGCTTTGTCCGGGCCGTGGCCGCCCCCGAGATGGCTGGCCCGACGCTGAGTGAATCCTTCAAGGCCTTCATCTCGAACGTCCGCCTTTGGATGGAGGGCTTAGAGGACATGATCGGGGCGGCGGAAGGGGCGCCGGTCGATCTTCCACCGAAGTACATGCAATAGTAGGTACGGGATAGGGATTGCGGATTGAAGATTGATCGGAGGGCTGGCCATCATGCCGGTTCGCTCATAACTCATGGGTCATAGCCCCAATGAGCTCATGGCAGATGGCCCCAATGAGGCCATGAGCTATGCGCCATCAGCCATGAGCCAATAGGGTGGCATAAGCGAATACTTAACTTTCATGACCCGTATCTCCCATCTTGCATCTTGAGACACTTTGTGCATCCCCAATTCGCAATTTGCAATTCGCAATGAGAGTCAGTCGTATGGCCATCGGTCCTCCTCTCCGGGTCGGCGTCACCTGTGGGGACCCGAATGGAATCGGTCCGGAGGTCGTCCTGAAGGCCCTGGCGGCTCGGCCGGCCCATCGACTCTCCATACGGGTATATGGTCCCGTCGAAGCCTTGCGCCTCTGGGCCCGTCTGTGGGGCCTGCCATGGCCGGAGGGGCCCGACCTGGAGTGGGTCGACATCCCCTGGGACGTTCGGCATACCGAATGGGGCCAGCCCAGTGCGGCGGCCGGCCGGTGGGTCGCCCAGTCGTTGGAGGCGGCCGCCCGAGACTTAGCGGCCGGCGAGGTCCACGCCTTGGTCACGGCTCCCATCATGAAGAAGAGCCTGGAATTGGCAGGCCACGCCCTATGGGACCATACCCAATTTTTGGCCGCTCGCTTCCAGACTCGCACGGTCATGAGCATGATCACGCCCCGCCTGCGGGTCGCCTTCGTGACGGCCCACATCCCCCTCCGGCGGGTCGCCGAGGTCCTCTCCCCGGCCCTCGTCGTCGAGACCGTGCGGATTGCCTACCGGGACCTCATCCGGTGGTTTCGTATCGCCGAGCCCCGGGTCGCCGTCTGCGGCCTGAATCCCCATGCCGGTGAGGGCGGCCTGATGGGCGACGAGGAGGAGCGGGTCGTACGGCCAGCCGTGCGGACCCTTCAGTCAGAAGGCCTGGCCGTCGAGGGCCCGGCTCCGGCCGAGACCCTATTCCGCCAGGCCCTGGAGGGCCGGTGGGACTTGGTCGTGGCCCTCTATCACGACCAGGGCATGATCCCCGTCAAACTCCTGGATTTCGGCCAGGGCGTGAACCTGACGATGGGCCTGCCTTTCGTCCGTACGTCTCCCGACCACGGGGCCGCCCCGGACATCGCCGGCCAGGGGGTCGCCCGGCCCGACGGGATGCGGGCCGCCCTCGCACTGGCCTTGCAAATTCTTGACGCTCGGAGGACCCCAGCATAAATTTGAATGCACAACGACCAGCGGGTTGTGCTCGGGAAATCCGGTTCGGAGGACGTGCATGGCCTGGTCGGACAGCAAAGAGGTCCGGATGCAAATTAAGGGCCTCTTCATGGACCCGCTGAACCGCATGCCCATCGTCGTCCTGGCCGACTCCCACAGCGAATCCCTCCTGCCGATCTGGATCGGGATGGCCGAAGCCAGCGCCATCGCCATGCAGTTGGAAAATGTCCAGCCCCCCCGTCCCATGACCCACGACCTGCTCCGCAACGTCATCGAGGGCCTGGATGCCCGTCTGGAAAAGGTCGTCGTCCACGACCTCCAGGAGAATACCTTCTACGCGATCCTCGTCCTGAAACACCCCTCGGGTACGGTCGTCGTCGACGCTCGACCCAGCGACGCCATCGCCCTGGCCCTCCGGTTCAACGCCCCGATCTACGTCAGCGAACGCGTCCTGATGGAAGCCAAGACCATCGACCTCCACGAGCAGACCGAATCGGTCCAGCAGTGGCTGGAGAGCATGGAGCCCGAGGACTTCGGCAAGTATCAGGTCTGACGAGCGGCGACCTCACAGGTCCAGCCGTCCCTGAAGCGCCCGTGTAAGGGTTAATTCGTCGACATACTCGATGTCGGCCCCCATCGGAAGCCCCGCCGCCAACCGAGTGATTCGTATGCCCAGGGGCTTGATCTGGGCTGCCAGGTACGTGCACGTCGCCTCCCCTTCGACCGTCGGGTTCAGGGCTAAGACGACTTCCTGATACCGACCCGACCGTAAACGCTCCATCAGCTCCCGAATCTTCAACTGCTCCGGCCCCACGCCGTGCAGGGGCGACAGGACGCCCATCAGGACGTGGTAATGACCCCGAAAGACGCCCGTCCGCTCGATGGCCCATACGTTGAGGGGGGCCTCCACGACACAGAGGACCCCCGTCGCCCGCTGGGGGTCCCGGCACACGGCACAGACCTCGTCCTCCGTCATCGAAAAGCATTGCGCACACAGCCGCACGGACGCCCGAGCCTCCTGGATGGCCTCGACCAGCCGTTGCACCTCCAGGGGCGGGAGCTGTAAGACATGCATGGCCAGTCGCTGGGCCGTCCGGGGGCCCACGCCGGGAAGCGTCATCAGGACCCGTATCAACCGCTGGACCGTCGGAAGCGGAATCCCCGTTATCATCGGACCTCCCTCTCGGCGGATGGGCAGGCGAAACGACGGTGTCCGTCCCTACCCAATATCCAGCCCCAAAGGTTATCTTACTCGCTCTTGCCAAGCCACCGCCGGGGCCGAGACTCCCGTCTCTTGACGATGGGGGCCGGAGGGTACACAATGAAAAACAAGCTAAAAATCGCTTTCAATGGACCATGCGGAAGACTCGGCAACGAGACCTGATCCTCCGTGTCGTTTGTACCCATCCTGGTCATCCCTCCCTTCAAGATGTCTATCAGATGGCCCGTCAGCAGATGCCCCGGATTGGTCTCGCCACGGTCTATCGCCATCTCGAACAGTTGGCCCGGGCGGGCGTCGTCCGCAAGGTCGTCTTGGGCGACCGGGTCACCCGCTATGACACGAATATTGGAAAGCATTATCATATACGATGTGTGGAGTGCGGCCGTATTGACGACCTCCCCTTGTCTTTCATGGATACCATTCACGAAAGGATATCTCAATCCGTCGGATACCAGGTCCTCGAACACTTCCTGGAAGTCGTCGGCCGATGCCCGGCCTGCTATCATGGGGTCACCGTCGATAATAAGGCCGGAAGGCAATAAGGCAGTGGGGCAAGGGGCCGTAAAATCCCGATCCGATCGGCTTTTCCGACCCTTCGAGGAGGACGGCCTTTAAGCATGGGGCCGATGGGCCGGTCGGCAGGAAGAGTCGGTGCCGAGGCCCCAAGTCCCCGCCCCTGCCGTATCTTGCATACCCGACTCGGTGTTGAGGCGGGGCGTTCGATGCTCGGCCTATAACATGGACTGAACACCCCGATCCGGCGGCCGATGCGGTTGACGTTTCAGCAGAAGCTCATGTTAGCCTTCGGGTGTATGATCTTGCCCTTGGGCCTCATTGGGGTCCACTCCCTATGGAGTCTCCGGCGGGAGAATGCGGCCCTGCGGGCCCTGGAGGCGAACCTGGCCCGGCGGGCCGTCCTGGCCGAGGCGGAAAATACGATCTACCGCCAGATCCGGGAGGTCTTCCATTTTCTTATCGAGGGCGACCCGGAAATCAAGGCAGAGATCGCGAGACTCGATGAGATCGTGCGGGGGCGGATCGCCGAGTGGAAGCGGACAGCCGTAGACCCTGAGGAGGTCCGGGTCACTCGGGAGCTGGAGAAATACTATCAAGATCTCTTGAAGGTCACGGACCGGATCTTCACCCTCTACGAGGGGGGGTACAGAGTCGAAGCCATCCAGCTCACGCAGAGGGAGTTACGGGGCCGGATTCTCCCGGACCTCAACCGGACGGTTACCGAAATTTACCGCATCAATCGTGAGCGTGGCCTCCAGCAGGCCTTTCAAGAGGTCGGGGTGGTCCGGCGTCAGACCCAGACGGTCCTGGCCGTCCTGGTCGTGGGCTCCATCGTCGCCGGCGTCCTTTTCTCGGTCCTCATCTCCCGAAGTCTGGCTCGGCCCATCGAGGACTTGAAACGGGCCATGGACATCGTCGGGGAGGGTCGGCTGGACTATCGGGTCGAGGCCCGGTCCGACGACGAGGTCGGGGACTTGGCCCGGTCATTTGTCTCGATGATCGAAAAGCTTCGGGAGACTCAGGCCCGCCTCATCCACTCGGAGAAGCTGGCCTTCATCGGGCAGATGTCGGCGGCCGTCGCCCACGGCCTCCGAAATCCCCTGGCCAGCATCCGGGCGGCCGCTCAACTGGGCCTCTACCGGCTTCCGCCCGCCGACCCGCTTCGGGAAAACCTCCAGGCCGTCATCGCTGAGGTGGACCGCTTAGAGCGGCGGATCGATCACCTCTTGGATTTTGCCAAGCCGGCTCCTTTCCAACCGGCGTGGGAGCAGGTCAACCGCCTCGTCGAGGACGGTCTTGCCGGTTTAGCCGAAAAGATCCGACAGCAGGGGATCCGCTTGGAAGTCGACCTTCAGGCGGGTCTTCCGGAGATCCGGCTCGACCCGGTCCAGGTCGAGCAGGCCATTCTGGAGGTCCTTTCGAACGCCGTCGAGGCCATGCCCCGGGGGGGTGTCCTGCGGGTGACGACTCGCGGGACCGACGAGGCCGTCGAAATCGTCGTCGAGGACACGGGCGAAGGGATTCCCGGGGACGTCTTGGCCCGCGTCTTCGAACCCTTCTTCACGACGAAGGCCGACGGAACTGGCTTGGGGCTGGCCATCGCCAAGCGATTTATCGATCAAAACGGCGGGACCCTGACGATCGATAGCCGGGTCGGGCGGGGCACGTCGGTCCGCATCACGCTCCCCGTCGTTCGGGAGGCCCAACTGGCGGACCTTCCCTCGAGGTGAGTCCACACCGGAGGGTAGGATGGGATCCTTTACGGTTCTAATCGTCGACGATGAGCGGACCCTGGCTCGGTCGATTCAGCTCTTCCTCATCGAGCAAGGCTATGAAGCCGAAGTGGCCGAGGACGGCGAGACGGCCTTGGCACTCCTGGAAAAGCTCCGTCCGGACTTTGTCTTCCTCGATGTCCGGCTCCCCAAGGCGGACGGCCTTGAACTCCTGAAAAAGATCAAGACGTTCGACCCCAACGTCTACGTCGTCGTGATGACGGCTTACGGGTCCGTCGAAGGTGCCGTCCAGGCGATGAAGCAGGGCGCTTTCGACTACCTGAAAAAGCCGGTCGACCTAAACGAACTGAAGATCCTCCTGGATCGGGCCCGGGAGGACTTGAAGCTTCGGCAGGAGCTCTCCTACTACCGGCAGAGGGAGCGGACGGCTTCCTTCGAGGACCTGATCGGTCAGTGCCCGGCGATGCGACGGGTCTTGGAACAGATCGACCGGCTCGCCGTCCTGGAAGAGGCCCCGCCCGTCCTCATCACCGGCGAGACGGGGACGGGCAAAGGCATGGTCGCCCGGGTCCTCCACTATCGGAGCCGGCGGTCCCAGGGGCCCTTCATCGAGGTCGACTGCACGGCCCTCCCGGCGACCCTCGTCGAGGCCGAGCTATTTGGCTACGAAAAGGGTGCTTTCACCGACGCCAAGGAAAGTAAGATGGGACTCTTCGAGGCGGCTGACGGCGGGACCCTCTTCCTGGACGAAGTCGGCGACCTGGACCTCTCGCTCCAGGGGAAGCTCTTGAAGGTCATCGAGGAACGGACGGTCCGCCGCGTCGGGAGCGTCCGAAGCCGGAAGGTCGATGTGTGGATCGTGGCGGCGACCAACAAAAATCTGGAAGCCGAATGCGCCCGGGGTACCTTCCGGAAGGAACTCTACTTTCGGCTTGCCGTCCTGACGATTCACCTGCCGCCCCTCCGGGAACGGGGCGAGGACATCCTCCTCTTGGCCCATCACTTCTTGGAAAAATTCAGTGCGAAGTACGGGAAACGCATCACGGGCCTGAGCGACCGGGCCGCTTGGCTACTGACCCACTACCCCTGGCCGGGTAACGTCCGAGAGCTCAAACACGTGATCGAGCGGGCCGTCTTCTGGAGTCCCGGCGGGACGATCGAACCCGAGCACCTCGGCCTGAGCTTGGCCCTCGAGAGCCCGGACCTGAAGACCGCTGGCCCGGCCAGCCAGGTCCCGGGATGGCCCCCCGAGGGCCTCAGCCTCCCCGAGATCGAAAAGCAGATGATCGAGCAGGCCCTGGTGGCTACCCGGGGGAACTGTGTGAAGGCGGCTCGACTCCTCGGGATCAGCCGAGACACTCTCCGCTACCGCATGAAAAAATTCAACATCTCCCGCAGTCGTTTCCGGGTCCGCCGCGAGGCCGGTGCCGTCCCCCACGGTCAAGAAGTGGCGTGAACTGGCCTCGCCCGGCCTCACGGCTCAATGGTCTTATTGCCCGATGGCCCATCGGCCCCCGCCAACTGGGTCACCCATATGGGTCATATGACCCAGTGGGTCAAATCCCCCTCTCTCCAGGTCCCCCGAAAGCTGTCCAGATGCCCCTATTTGTCCCATCTTTGAGACGTCCCGGGTCTGGCACGTTTCTTGTTGACGCCTGTTAAGTCCCATATCTGGTCCTTTCGGGAGGACCTCGATGAACCCAGCGGTGGGCGCACCAAAGGCGCTCGTGGCGGAGCTGACGTACCGATGCAACATGTTCTGCTACTACTGCTATAACCCGACGGACCTCTCGGCTTACCCGGCCACTGCCGAGTTGACGACCGACGAGTGGGTCCGGGTCTTGACGGAGGCGGCCGAGCTGGGCGTCCTGCACGTGCACTTCACCGGTGGCGAACCGACCCTCCGGCAGGACCTGCCGGAGCTTGTAGCCTGTGCCAAGACTCAGGGCCTTTACGTGAATCTCATCACGAATCTGACCCTCTATGACGAGGCTTATTGGCAGGACCTCATCGGGCGGGGCGTCGATCACGTGCAGGCGAGTTTCCAGGCCCACGAGCCGGTTCTCAACGACCGCATCGGGGGGCCCCGGACGTTCGAGCGCAAGATGGAGCGGATGGCCTGGCTCCGGGCCACGGGGGTCTACCTGACGCTGAACGTCGTCCTGCATCGCTGGAACATCGACGCCCTCGAAGACATCCTCCACTTTGCCCATGACCTGGGCGTCGAGCGTCTGGAGCTGGCCATGACCCAGTTTGCAGGCTGGGCCTGGAAGAACCGGGCGGCTCTGCTTCCGACGCCCGAGCAGGTCGAGCGGGCCGTCGAGCTGGCCCGGCAATATAAGGAACGGTGGGCCGACACGATGGTCATCACGATGGTCGGCTTGGACTTTTACGAGAAGCGGCCTAAGCCGTGCATGCTGGGATGGGGCCAGGTTTACATGGTCGTCAATCCGGTCGGGGAGGTCTTACCGTGCCACGGGGCGAAGGTCATCCGGGAGCTTCGGTTTGACACCGTGCGGGACCGGGGCCTGGCC
>JAUQPV010000102.1 GCA_030550225.1 Acidobacteriota bacterium
TTTCCCAAACCCTCTTTGTTGCCTCACGAAAAGATCTTTCCGAAAGGTCGCCCGAGACCGGTCCCAGGCTGAATTTTCTGGGAAGAAGCTTGAGACCGGAGGTGCGATATGTGGAGACAGTGGACGATGCATGAACGCAGGAAGATGGCCCGGGTCTTGCGCATCGAACCCGCCCGGAAGGAGCGACTTCGGCAGGTCCTCGAGGGCCTCAACATTTCTCTAACCCAAGTTGCTACCTGTCGGGGGGCAGAAAGAAAAAAGTTCCCTCCGGTAAGGGCTCATCCCCAACCCCCGGAGGGAAGCCATGGAGGAGATTATCACGATTTACTGCCTTTGTGAAGAGGATAACTTTCAGTTCTCAGCCCTGGGGCGTAACGGAAAGTTGTCCTCTTCCTCCTGGCCTTCAGCATTTATACCCTGTAGGTAGCAACTTGGGTTATGATATCCCATCTCCTATAGGAGCCATGACTCCCGTCGAGGGTGGCGCCGTGAAGACGGATGAGGGGTCCGAGCGAACCCTTACAGGGGTCCGACTCTGGGGAGATGCTCTTATCGGCGTGGGACTCTTCTTGGTGGGCTTAGCGACTCGGTGGCCCTTTCGGCTGACGACCCTGGAGGAATATGACTCGGCCAACTATGCCTTGGCGGTTCGCAAAATCGATCTTTTAAATCATCAGCCCCATCCGCCGGGTTATCTTTTCCTCATCCTGGTCGCTCGGTTCATCAACCTCTGGACCGACGACCCCGTTCGAGCCCTTTCGACCGTGAGCGTCCTGAGCGGGGCATTCTCCGGGCCTCTATACTTCCGTATCTTGCGCCCCTGGTTAGGGCGGCTCCCGGCTCTGTTAGCGGCCATTCTGTATCTGTTTAGCGCCCAGGTGTGGTTTCAGCATGTTCGTCCGATGGGCGATGCCTTGGCCTTTCTGAGTCTCCTAATCGTCATGGGCCTTTTTCTTCGATGTCTGACCGGAGCGACCCAGGCCTGGGCTGTCGGGATGACGCTCCTGGGAGTCGGTATGGGGGTCAAACACCTGCTTCCCTTTTTCTTGAGTGGCCTCGTCGCCTATACAGGGCTTTATCTGATCCGTCGCAAGGCCTGGCCCGTCATCGGCCTGGGGGTCCTGGGTTTCGGGATGGGGACCCTGACGTGGATCATTCCCTGGAGTATTCATACAGGATCTGTCCGGACTTACGTCGAGGCCGCCCTGAGCCAAGCTAAGTGGCAACGGGAAACGGAGGCTTTGCTCTTTAACTGGTCGGAAGCGGGCCTGCGCCAGCGATGGGCGGCGACGTTCATCGGCATCTGGGGTGGACGAGACTTAGCACCTTTCATGTTAGGCCTTGCGCTGGTCGGGGCGTGGGACTCGGTCCGTCGGAGGCCCCCACTCCGTTGGATGCTGTGGCTCTTGGTGCCCCTCATTGCCTTTCGCTTACTCATTCTGGGGGATTGGCCTCGTTTTTCGATTTATTACCTACCCTTTTTGACCCTCCTGAGTTTCTTGGGGTGGGTTCGGCTTGGCTGTAGCGTCGGCCGTCTGGTCGGCATCGGGGGTCCGACCCAAGCCCTCGCAGAGGTCGGGTCCCAAATCATCTTGGTCGTCCTCTGGGTGATCCTTCAGAGCCTTTACGTCTTTCCGACCCTTCAAACCCTTCGTCGGCAACCTCTCCCGGTCATCCAGGTAACCCGATTCATTCGGGAACGTTACGACGCGAAGACGACGGCGATCTTGACAGACGATCCCCTTCTGGACCGATATTTTGACTACTATATGGGCGGGTCAGGAATTCGGGTCGTTTACGAGCCGTACTTCTCACCGGACATCTTGGAGGGGATCCGACACGTCCTGCGGGTTCAGACGACCAGTACGGCGCCTCTCGTGAGCCGACTGGTCACCAACAGGCACCTCCGGCTACCTCGTTGGCGAGCCTTATCGCCCTATGGCGACTTTTTGAACCTGTATGTGTTTGAGTTTACAAACCCCATCGTCGTCCTCACCGGCTGGCACGCACTCGAAGATGGCCGGTTGCTTTACCGCCGATGGTCCCAACCTCAGGGAAGTCAGATTTGGGTCTTGCGTCTGCCCTCACAGGGGGTGACGCTTCGCCTGCGGGGTTGGGTGCCCCGACTCCCGGGCCGACCTCAGAGTCCTATTCGGTGGTCCCTTAACGGTCAAGCCCTCCCGGTGACGTCGGCGGAATGGGTAAGGGTCGTACTTTACCTCGATCCGAAGAAAATAGAGCAACCGTGGGTCCGGCTGGAAGTTCAGCCGGGATGCGGGTTCGTGCCCGCCGAGATGCAGCCCCCTTCATCGGACCGGCGCCATTTGGGTTGTTTCCTCCTCGAGTCGATCGAGGTCTTCCCACCAATCCCTGCAGTCCGTCTGGCGGGCTCAGCCCCGCCTTAGCCCGAGTCGGTGGGGCCTCTTCCCTGGACTGTGAGGTCAGGCCTCACACGCCCATGATGTGGAAGCCGGCGTCCACGTAGAGGACTGTCCCCGTGATGGCTGAGGCCATGTCGCTCAGGAGGAATACGGCGGCCCGGGCGACGTCCTCCTGGGTGACGTTCCGCCGGAGGGGACTCCGGGTCTGGTAGATTTCCAAGATGCGGGAGAAGTCGCCGATCCCCGAGGCGGCCAGCGTCTTGATGGGTCCGGCCGAGATGGCGTTGACCCGGATGCCGGAGGGCCCCAGGTCGTGGGCCAGGTACCGGACGATGGCCTCGAGGGCGGCCTTGGCGATGCCCATGACGTTGTAGTTCGGCATGACCCGCTCGCTCCCGATGTACGTCATCGTCAGGACGCTCCCCGACCGGCCCTCCATCAGGGGAAGCAGGGTTCGAACGACGGCGACCAGAGAATAGGCACTGATGTCCAGGGTCGCCATGAAGCGGTCCTTGGGGACGGGATAGAAGGGCCCCTCCAGGTCGTCCTTATGAGCGTAAGCGATCGAGTGGACGATGAAGTCGAGGTGGCCTATCGTAGCCTGGACCGTCTGCCGAAGCGCCTCCAGCTGAGCCTCGTCGGCGACGTCGCAGGGCGCCGTCCGGGCGTCCGGCAGAGTGTCGGCCAACGACTGGACCTGCTTCTGGAAGCGCTCGTTTTGATACGTGATCATCAGCCGAGCCCCTTGCTCGGCGGCCGCCCGGGCGATGGCCCAGGCGATGCTCCACTTGTTGGCGACGCCTAAGACCAGGCCATGCTTGCCCTCTAAGAGCCCCATCACGCCGCCTCCCGAGGAATGTCTTGGAAGTTCAGGATGTCCATGAATTCCCATTCCCGGTACGCCATGGCGTAGACCCGCCGCCGGGTCGCATACCGGAGGACGTTCTCGGGGAACTCCAGGCTGGCCAGGATCAGGACCAGCCGCCGGCCCCGGTACTCAGGGAAGAATTCGAAGAACTGGTCTGCCTTCTCGATGAGCTCGTCCACGGCGCTGGGCCTCGGCGCCGAGCGGACTTCGATGAGGAAGACCTCGTGGGGGCAGGCGGCCAAGACGTCGACCTCGTAGTCCCGGCCATTCATCCGCCGCAAGACGTTTCGGGCCTTGAATGTCGGATCGCATCCGAAGTACTGGCGGATGACGGGACGGACCGCCGGGGATACGATGTCTTCGACGAGGGTCCCCATCTTCCGAGCCAGCTTGCCCCACTGCTTGTTCATTTGACGCCGTTCCTGACGGGACTCCTCCTTAAAGGCCCGCATTTCCTCCTTAAAGGCCAACATTTCGTCCTTGAAGGCCCGCATCTCCTCCTTGAAGGCCAACATTTCCTCACTCAGCCGGATTAAGACGCCTCCAGCCGGTCGATCCTTTGCTTGACGGTCGCCATGCCGATCTTCTCCTCCTTCACCCTGCGTCTCGTCCATCTTAGGCATCCGCCGAGGCCGAGACCACCGCTTCGGGCTTTTCTGCCGGGCGGCCGGCCGTTCGGGTCTTCTTCCGGAGGGCCTCCAGGACCCGTTCCGGCGTGATGGGGAGTCGGTCGATGCGGACCCCGACGGCGTCGTAGACGGCGTTGGCGATGGCCGGGATCACGCCGGCCAGGGAGCCCTCCCCGGCCTCCTTCGCCCCGAAGGGCCCCTCGGGGTCGATGCTCTCGACGATGATGCTCTCAATGACCGGATGGTCGAGCAGGCCCGGCGTTTTATACTCCAGAAGACCTGCGTTTAGGATGCGGCCGTCCTTCATGACGACCTGCTCCGTCAGGGCCTGCCCGAGGCCCATCGAGACGGATCCCTCGATTTGGCCCTCGACGGCCAGGGGGTTCAGGGCCCGGCCGCAGTCGTGGGCGGTCCACACGCGTTCGACCCGGACCTCGCCCGTCTCGACGTCGACGGACACCTCGGCCACGGAGGCGCTATAGCTGTAAGCCGGGGACGGTCCGACGCCGGCGCCCTTGTATGTGCCGCCCTGGGCCTCGGGCGGCGGCGAGTAGGCCCCCTTGCCGACGAGTGTGCCGCCCGATTCTTGGAGGGCCATGTACACGGCCTCGTCAAAGGACACGCCCCGGTCGGGGTTTTCCCGGTCGAAGACCCGCTCGTCCCGAAACTCGAGCCGATCCGCCGGGACCGAGAGCGCCCGGCTGACGACGTCGGCCAGACGGTCCCGAATCTGCCGAGCCGCCTGAAGGGCGGCGTTACCGGCCATGAAGGTGACCCGGCTCGAGTAGCTCCCCAGGTCCAGGGGCGTCAGGTCCGAGTCGCCGGCCACGACCCGGACCCGTCGGAGGTTCACACCGAGGACCTCGGCGACGATCATCGCCTGGACGGTATCGCATCCCTGCCCGATCTCAGCCGTCCCCGTGTAGAGGCCGATCCCGCCGTCCACGTCGACCTTGACGACGACGTTCGAGTGGGGCATCTCGGACCGGATAATAGCCCGACCGGCCCCGCTCACGTAGTGACTGCATCCGAGGCCGATCCCCCGGCCGTAGGGGAGCTTCCGCCACTTCTCGAAGAACCCGGACGCCTCGACGACCCGCCGGATGCACTCGGGCAAGCCGTAGCTGGTCACCCGCAGGTCGTTGACCGTCCGGGTGTTCGGCCGCAGGAAGTTCCGGGCCCGAATCGTCACGGGGTCGAGGCCCAGGTCCTCGGCGATCATGTCCAGCAGGCTCTCGAAGGCAAACCGCGTATTGACGGACCCGTGGCCCCGTTGAGCGCCGCAGGGGGGCTTGTTCGTCAGGACGCGGTAGCCGTCGTACTTGATGTTCGGGATGTCGTAAATGGCCGCCAGGAGCTGACCGGCGTACAGGATCGTCACGATGCCGTAGCTACAGTAGGCCCCGCCGTCCTGGACGACCTTGCACTCGACGGCCGTGATGCGACCGTCCCGACGGACCCCGATCTTCAGCCAGATGTACTGGTCCGGCCGCCCCCGGTTCAGGTAAAAGACCTCCTCCCGGGTCATCGTGACCTTAACGGGCCGACCGGAGACCATCGCCAGCTTCGCGGCCACGATTTCATGGGGCAGGGGCTCGTCCTTCCCCCCGAAGCCGCCACCGACGTAAGGCTTGAGGACGCGGATGCGATTCATCGGCAAGCCGAGGACCTTCGAGAGGGTCCGGTGCAGGTAGTACGGCGTCTGAGTCGAGGACCAGACGGTCAGACGCCCCTGAAGGTCGTAGGAGGCGACGGCGCTGTGGGGCTCCATGGCCGCATGGTTGAGCCGGGGACAGAAGAAGGAGTGCTCCCGCACGTAATCGGCCTCGGCAAAGCCCCGCTCGACGTCCCCGAAGTGATGGTGGTATTCCCGCTCGATGTTGTTCGGCTTGTCGTCGTGGATCCAGGGGGGTGGGGCGTTCATCGCCTCGAGGGCGTCGAAGTAAGCCGGCAGGGGCTCGTAGAGGACCTCGATGCGTTCGAGGGCCTCCTCGGCGGCCTCGACGGACTCAGCGGCGACGGCGGCGACGCCCTCCCCGACGTAGCGGACCCGGTCGACGGCTAAGGCCGTCTCGTCCTGACCGACTGGGAGAATCCCATACTTCGTCGCCAGGTCCTGCCCTGTGATGACGGCGACGACACCAGGGACCCGCTGAGCCTTCGAGACGTCGACCTTCACGATGCGGGCGTGGGGCAGGGGGCTCCGCAGGATACGGCCGACCAGTAGTCCGGGCAGGCGGAGATCGTCCGTATATACGGCCCGTCCTGTGACCGGGTCTTCGCCCCCGAGGTAAGGCGTCGGCTTCCCGATGGTCTGGAATTCCATGGGTCGTCCCTCCGACCTTAGACCATAAACCTGAGTGAGCCGACGGGGGTCTCCTCGTATGGAGCTGTCCCGAGGCCATTCTCCCGAACCGAATGGCTCTGCCAAGATTATGGCGCCTTGTCGGGGGATTTGCCAAGACACCAGACCGCAGGAACTCAAACCATTTGGAGGAAGGGACGGACCTACAAAGCCATCCTCTCAAGACGAGGAGCCCCCTCGGCCAGTCAGGTCCATGGTCTGATGAGGGTCCCCCGTCACGCCGGGGAGCCCTCCAGGAGGGACCGGAGGCGGACCTTGCCGTAGGCCTTCGCCATCGTGACATACTGCTTAAGGTCCCGCCACGACTTGATGGACCGCAGGGCCTTGGGGATCTTACGGAGGACACGATAGCCCTGGACCTGGGACCACTCGAAGAGGAGTTCGCTGATTTGCTCCCACGACAACTTGTCGATGTACAAGGGGATGTCTCCCTGGGAGGCCGGGAGCGTCATGATGCCAGGTGGATTCGGCACGCTCCACGAAAAGTCCGCCGGGATGATGCCCTCCCGGCGAGCCCGGGCCTCGATGGGCGTCCCGGGGTAAATGTGCATGATACTGATCGAGATGTCGATCGGTTGGTTCCGTTCCTTGGCCTCCCGCTTGAGGCTCAGGATATAGTCCATCGTCATCCGGGCCTCTTCGTAGGTCTCCGTCGGATGCGAAAAGATGAAGAAGGGATTCGGGATGATCCCCAGGTCCCAGCACCATCGGATGACCCGAGTAACCTTATCGATGCTGAAGCCCTTCCCCTTCCGGATGACCTCCTGCAGGATGCGGGTCGAGGCCGACTCGACGCCCATCCCGATGAGGAAACAGCCGGACTCCCGCATCTTCTTGAGGAGGGCGTAGTCGACCGTGTCGATGCGGATCTCACAGTACCACGAGAGGTCCAGCTTCCGCTCGATCATCAGGTCGCACAAGTCGTGGATCCGCCGGGGATTGAAGGTAAACGTGTCGTCAAAGAACCAGAGGCCCCGCACGCCGTACTGGTTGACTAAAATCTCGATTTCCTCCATGACCCGTTCAGGCGAGTTCGCCCGGACCTTACGACCCCAGTTGAAGGGTGTGGCACAGAACTCGCACGTGAAGGGGCACCCCCGGCTCGTCATCAGGTTCAAGGCCCGGCGTCGGCCCTTGTGGGGGTCGTCGACATGGAACGTGTAAGCGTCCATCGGATATAGGTGCCGGGCCGGGAACGGAAGCTCGTCCAGGTTCTCGACGACTGGCCGTGGGGGATTGTGCCGGATCGAGCCGTCCTTCTCCCGGTACGAAATGCCCAGGACCTTCCGGAGGTCCCCGCCCCGGTCGAGGACCTGAATGAGCTCCAGGGTCGTGATTTCGCCCTCCCCCCGGACGATGAAGTCGCACCACGGGACGTGCGTCAGCGTGTCCTCGGCCGCATTCCACACATGGGGCCCGCCCAGGACGGTGAGGACATGGGGGAAGTGTTGCTTGATTTGCCGCAGGGTCTCGAAGGCGTAAAAGCGGTTTTCCGTCGTAAACGTCAGCCCGACGACGTCGGGGTTGAACTTCCGGACTTCTTGGATGACGTCGTCGTATGTCATCCGAAGGGCGTTGGCGTCCACGATGCCGCAGGTGTACCCGGCCTGCTCGAGGACGGCCGCACAGTACCCGATCCCCAAGGCCGGGATGAGTTCCCCATGACTCCAGCGCTCAGCCAGATAGCCCCCCGGCGGGACCATAAAGAGGACTCTCAGCGTCATACCGGTGAACCTCCCGCTTTCAGCCTTCCTGAGGGGGCGATTTTCTGGAATTCGCAGGCCGATGCTCTCCCAACTTAACCGAATCCCCACCCCTTGTCAACTGCCGGCACGGGGTGGTGACTGTTTCAAAAGTGGTGGGTGGGGTTGAAAAGAGAAATCCCTCCGGCCATAAAGAGAGGGAATCTTCAGGCCGGAGGGAAGACATGCTAAGAGTCAGGATACGGATTCC
>JAUQPV010000103.1 GCA_030550225.1 Acidobacteriota bacterium
GGGCGACACCGACCCGTTTGGGAGACGGCCTCCGAACATGGCGGCCAACATGACGACCGGCTCCGGCAGACGGACGTCGGGATGGTTTCTGGCGTTCTGGGGGTCGGAGGCATTCACCTACCCGGTAGGCCACGACTTGGGACAGCCTACCATCCAGCACCGAACACCTGCCTCCCCAATCCGCAATTCGCGATCCGCAATCCCCCTTGCATCCCGCGTCCCGCATCCTGTATCTTGCATCCTGCATCTTATAAGGCGCCGCCGATGAGTGACTGGAAGTCTCCCTGGGTCGATCCTCACTGGTGTCTGGCTGTCGACCTCTATGAGATCTCGATGGCCGCCGGTTACTGGGAAGCCGAGATGTTCTTTCCGGCGACCTTCGAGATGAGCTTCCGTCACATGCCCCCGAACCGGGGTTTCCTGGTCGCCTGCGGCATCGAGACGGCCCTTCATTACATCACGAACCTCCGCTTCGACGATGCGGCCATTGCCTACCTTCGGTCTGTGCCCAACTTTGCCCGTCTGCCGGAGGGTTTCTGGGACTACCTACGGCACTTTCAGTTTACCGGCCGCGTGCGGGCCGTCCCGGAGGGGACCCTCGTGTTCCCGCATGAGCCTGTCTTGGTCGTGACGGCACCCCTGCCGGAGGCGCAGATCCTGGAGAGCTTCGTCCTGGCCGTCCTCAACTTCCAGACGATGGTCGCCACGAAGGCCGCCCGTGTCGTCCAGGCGGCCCGGGGCCGGGGCGTCGTCGAGTTTGGCCTCCGGCGGGCCCACAGTCCGGAGGCCGGTTTCTGGGCCGCCCGGGCGGCCTACGTCGGCGGGTGCATCGGGACGTCCAACCTGCAAGCCGGCTTTGCCTTCGGGATTCCCGTCTCGGGGACGATGGCCCACTCATGGGTCCTGGCCCATACCTCCGAGGAGGAGGCCTTCCGTCACTTTCAACGGCTCTTTCCCGAGCATACAATTTTGTTAATCGACACCTTCGATACCCTCGAAGGCGCTCGCAAGGCTGTCCGACTGGGGATCCCCTTTCGGGCCGTCCGGGTCGATAGCGGCAACCTGGCCGACCTGACCCGGGAAGTCCGCCGGATTTTGGACGAGGCGGGCCTCCGGGACGTGAAGATCATCCTTAGCGGGGACTTGAACGAGTACATCATCGACGAACTCCTGACGGCCGGTGTCCCAGCCGACCTCTTCGGCGTCGGGACCGACCTGGTGACGTCCAAGGACGCCCCGGCGATGACGGGCAACTACAAGCTCGTCGAGTGGCAGTCGGGCCGGACCCGACATCCCCGAATGAAGACGAGCCCCGGCAAGCAGACGCTCCCGGGTCGCAAGCAGGTCTACCGCTTCGCTGGACCGGACGGCCGGTGGACTCACGACGTCATCGCTCTGGAGGACGAGCCCATCGAGGGCGGAATGCCTCTGCTACGGACCTATATCGAGAAGGGGGCCTGGGTCGCCGAACTGCCGTCCCTGAGCGAGACCCAGCGGTACGTGCGGGACCAACTGGAGCGGCTCCCCGAGCCGTACCGCCGTCTCCGGGACCCGGCCGTCTATCCGGTCCACCTGAGTCCCGGCCTGACCGAGCTGGTCGAGCGGCTCCGGGAGGGGAAACCCGTATGAAGAAGGCGGTATCTCAACCCCCGGCACCGGAGACGTGGACCCCGCCCCCCGGCTTTCGGGCAGGGATCGTCTCCCTCGTCGGTCAGACGAATGTCGGCAAGTCGACCCTCCTGAATCGTATCCTGGGTCGGAAGGTCGCCATCGTATCGCCCAAGCCCCAGACGACCCGGACCCGCATCACGGGCGTCCTGACCCGGCCGGAGGGCCAGATCGTCTTTTGGGACACGCCGGGGATCCACGAGCCCCACTTTGAGCTCAACAAGCGGATGGTCCAGATCGCTTACGCCTGTCTCCGCAACGTGGACCTCATCGGCTGGGTCATCGACGTCGAACGGGAGGCATACCGGCCGTACGAGCCCATCCTGAACCTCCTGCGGGAAGTCCAAGCCGAAACGCCCGTCTTCCTCATCATCAACAAGATCGACCGAGTCCCCAAGCAGGAGGTCCTGCCTGTCATCGACCGGTACCGTCAGCTGATGGACTTCCGGGAGATCGTACCCGTCTCGGCTCTCCGGGGGACGAACGTCGAGGACCTCGTCCGGACGATCCTGAAATACCTCCCGGAGGGCCCGCCCCTGTTTCCGCCGGGTCAATGGACTGACGCCGACGAGAGCTTTCTCATCGCCGAACTGATTCGGGAGAAGATCTTCCAATACACCCGCCAGGAAGTCCCTTACTGTACGGCCGTCCACGTCCAGAAGGTCGAAGACAAAGGCCACGTCCTGGTCGTCTATGCCGACATCTGGGTCGAGAAAGACTCCCAGAAGGGGATCCTCATCGGCCAGGGCGGCCAGATGCTCAAGCGTATCGGGACCCGGGCCCGCCAGGAGATCGAAGCCCTCCTGGGTCAGCACGTGTACTTAGACCTCCAGGTCCGGGTCCGGGAGAAATGGCGTCAGCGACCCTCCGACCTGGACCTGCTGGGGATTCGGTGGGAGTGAGGGCCGAACTGCCGAATTCCCGAACTCCCGAACCCGGAAACGCCCATGCAAGAGCATCGTCGAGACGTCATACGTAAGCTGGTCCACATGACGATGGGCCTCTTTGCACTCTTGCTCCGGTACCTGACGCCCTGGCAGGCGGCCCTGTGTGCCCTGGCGGCCTTGGCCCACAACGTATGGCTTCTGCCGAGGCTGTGGGGCCGCTACCTCTATCGGTCCGATGAACAGACCCCGGGGAGGGTCCCCATCGGGATCATCGCCTACCCGCTGTCGGTCCTCTTGCTGATCCTCGTCTTTGGGTCCTATCCCTACGTCGTCGCCGCCGCTTGGGCCATGATGGCCTTCGGGGACGGTCTGGCCGGCCTGATGGGGCCCTGGGTCGGACAGATCCGATGGCCCTGGCACTCGAAAAAGACCGTCGAGGGAAGCCTGGCATACGTCGGCGGTGCCTTTTTAGGAAGCTGGGCCCTGCTCCTGTGGACGACCGGCGGTCGGGTCCCGCCGGGCCTGCCCCTGCGGGACGAAGCGGCCTTCTTCTTGTGGGTCCCCTTGGCCGTGAGCCTGCTGACGGCGGGCCTGGAGGCCCTGGACCTGCGGCTCAACGACAACCTGACGATCCCCCTGAGCGCCGGGGCCTTGCTCTATATAGCCTATCACGTCCCTTGGGACGACCTGGCGTGGACGCCCTCGGTCGCCCAAGTCCTGTTAGGCTTGGGCCTCAACTGGATCATCGGGGGTACGGCGTGGAGCCTCGGTTGGGTCAGCCCCTCGGGGTTCTGGTCCGGTTGGGTCATCGGGGTCGTGACGTTCCTGACTGGCGGATGGCGGGCTTACCTGCTCTTGCTGGCCCTCTTCGTCGGCGGAAGCCTGGCGACCCGATGGGCGCGGGACGTGAAGGCGGCCCGGGGTCTGGCTGAGTCGCCTCGGGACTGGCGGAGCGCCGTCGCCAAAGCGGGTCTGCCGGCCCTGCTGGCGGTCTGGTGGGCCCTGGCCCCGACGGGCCATCGGACCTGGATCGCCGCCGGCCTCGTGGCGGCCTATGCGGCCGGCCTGATGGATACGGTCGCCAGCGAGGTCGGGAAAGGCTTCGGCGGCCCGGCCTTCCTGTGGTGGGCCGGCCGTTCGGTCCCGGTCGGCACGCCGGGCGCCGTTTCCCTCGTCGGGACGGCCGCCGGCTTGGCCGCCGGGGCCGGCCTCGTCGGCCTGGGTGCCGGGCTTTGGGGTCTCCCGGTCGCCTGGGTGCCTTGGATGATCGTCGCCGTGGCCGTCGCCAATTTTTTGGAATCCTTCCTGGGACATACCTTACGGTCTCGGGGCCTGGCGACGGCTTACGAACTGAACGCTGTCCTGGTCGTCCTGGCGGCCGTCCTGGCGATGGGCGCCGTCCGGCCGTAGGGGACTTGCTTCAGGAAGCGACCCGGGCGTAGCATTTAGAGTGTCCCCCGATTCATCGCCGGGATGCCGGGGATTTCGGGATAGGCCGACCTATCGACCGCTACTGCTGAAATCGTCGGAGCATATCATGACAGTCCGCAACGCTGGCGAGGCCTCGGAGGTCGTGCGCCGGTTTTTGGAGCAAATGGGTTGGTCTTTGTTTATTTTCCCCCGCCGGGCGGAAAGGACCGATGACCGGTGGGTCGTAGAGATGATTGTTGGAATGAAGGTTATGCAATTCGAAGTCGATGACGAGGGACAAATCGTAAGTTACAGGACGGTGAATGAGCCCTATGTCCCGCCTTGAATCCCGAGATGGAGCAAGTCATGACGGCTCGGCCATCAGAAGTCGAGGATTACGTTCGGCGTTCCGACCATTACTGGCGGCAGGCCTTGGAACGGCTCAAGGCGGGTCAGTGGGAAAAGGCCTCCGAACTGGCCTGGGGCAGTGTCGTGGAGCGGGTCAAGGCGCTGGCTCGGCTCTGGAGCCAGGCGGAGCTCCGGAGCCATCGAGAAGTTCGCGAGTTCATCAAGCGGGCCGCCCTTCAAAACGCGGATGAGGCTCTCTACCGGGCCTTCCGAGAGGCCGAAAGTCTACATATCAATTTTTATGAATCATTTTTCGACCCTGAAGAAGTGCGGCAAACCTTCGTCGCCATCCAAGAACTCTTGGCCCGGCTCGATAGCTATCTTCATCCAGCCAGCGGTCCTGCTCCCACCGCGTCTTAAGGGGTGGTGGCCCTGGGGAATGGGAGGAGACCTTAGAAGGACTTTCCATGACCGAGCGGCCCGGTAGCACGACCCGTGTCCCCGTCTTGGAAATCTGCGACGGCCGTCCGCGGCGTCGGGACGATGAGCTGGCGACCGAGGAGCCCCTGGAGGTTCGGGTCCTGACGCTCTCGGCAGGCCGGTGGGCCTGTCATCGGGTCGCCGTGACGCTCCGGACACCGGGCCACGACTTCGAGCTGGCCGCCGGATTTCTCTATTCAGAAGGCGTCATCTCCGACCCACGGGCCATCGCCCGCATTGCATACTGCACGGACCCCGACGAGCCCCAGCAGTACAACGTCGTCAACGTATATCTGGAGCCGGGCGTCCCCTTCGACCCGGAACGCCTGAGTCGGCACGTATATACGAATTCCAGCTGCGGCGTCTGTGGCAAGGCCGCCCTGGAGTCCATCCGGGTCGTATGTCCCCGCCCTCCGGTGGGCGACTTCCGGCTATCTCCAGACTTCTTTCGGAGCCTCCCCGAGGCCCTTCAGTCGGCCCAGCGCATCTTTGCCCGGACGGGGGGTCTCCATGCGTCCGCTTTATTTGACCGGGACGGCCGTCTGATCCTGCTTCGGGAAGACGTCGGCCGCCATAATGCCATGGACAAGCTCGTCGGTGCCCTTCTCTTAGAAGACCGCTTGCCGGCCTCGAATACGGTCGTCCTCGTCAGCGGCCGGGCGAGCTTCGAGCTCGTCCAGAAGGCTCTCCTGGCCGGCATCCCGGTCCTGGCCGCCGTCGGTGCCCCCAGCAGTCTGGCCGTCGACGTGGCCCGGGCATTCGGGATGACCCTCATCGGCTTCCTACGAGAAGGCCGCTTTAACGTCTATACGGGCCCCGAACGGATTCAAGGGGGGATGGGTGACGGGTGACGAGATCACTCCGACCCGCCGGAGGGGGCCGCCGGGGTCACGGCCTCGGCGGGTATGACCCGCCGGACTCGCCGCCGGACCCAACCCGTCAGGTCGTCGAACAGGCTGTAGCCGACGGGCACGATCAGGAGGGTAATGAGCAGGCTCAGGAGCTGGCCCCCGACGATGGCCTTCGCCAGCGACGCCCGGCTGGCCGCCCCGACGCCCCGCCCGAGGGCGATGGGGATCATGCCCATCACCAGCGTAAAGGTCGTCATCAGGATCGGCCGGAGCCGTGTGCGGTTCGCCTCGATCAGGGCGTCCCACCGGCTGAGGCCCTGGGCCCGCAGGCGGTTCGTGTAGTCGACCTGCAGGATGCCGTTTTTCTTGACGACGCCGGCCAGGAGGAACGTCCCCATCAGGCCGTACAGGCCCAGGTTCTCGCCCCACAGCCACAGGGACAGGAGGGCAAACGGCAGGGTCAGGGGAATCGACAGGAGGATCGTCACCGGGTGAAGGAAGTGCTCGAACTGAGCGGCCAGGATGATATACATGAAGACGAAGGCCAGGCCAAAGGCCGTCAGAAAATTGGCAAAGGTCTCGGCCATGATCTTGCCCCGTCCCAGCACGTGGAGCTCGTAGGCCGCCGAGGGACGGACCTCGGCGAAAGCCTGCCGGACGACGTCCAGGGCTCGCCCCAGGTCGAGGCCGTCCAGGGTTGCCAGGACGTTGACGACCCGGGACCGGTTCCAGTGCTGAATGGCCGCCGGGGCGACGCCGAAGTCGACACGGGCCACGTTGCGAAGCTCTACGTTGGTCCCCCGCAAGGACGGGACCGGAAGCGTCAAGACGTCGTCCAAGCGCTGACGGTCCTCGGGTCGGAGCCGGAGCCAGATGCCGTAGCGGTCCACGCCCTCCCGGAAACTCGAGACCTCATCCCCGCCTAAGAGAAGACGCAAGCTCAAGGCCACGTCCTGGGCCCGTACGCCGAGGGTCTGGGCCCGGTCGTAGAGGACCCGGACCTGAAATTCGGGAAGGCGCGTCGGGATCGAGGAGTCCACGCTGGCAAAGCCCGGCGTCGTCTGCATGCGACTCATGACATGCCGGGCCAGGTTCTCCAGGACGTCGAGGTCCGGCCCCGTCAGGACGACGTTGACAGGGAATTGCCATCCGCCGGCGCCGCCGATGAGGGTTGCCTCCGTGACCTGGGCCCGGAGCTCGGGGAACTGCCGCAGGGCCTCCCGGATTTCCCGCATGATGTCGAACTGACTCCGCTTCCGCTGTCGGTAATCCACCAGCTGGACGTAAATATTTCCTTGATGAACGGCTTCGCTCCCCGCCGTGATGTCGCCTACCCGCAGGACCATCGCCTGGACCTCGGGGATGGCCCGGACCCGTTCAAAGACGCTCAACAGAAGGCGGTCGGTCGTCTCCAGGGCCGACCCGCTGGGCGCCTCGATGGACACGGCGAACTCTCCCGTATCGTCGCTGGCGACGAACTCCTTCCCCATCCATCGGACGATGGGGCCCGTACTCAAGACACACAAGATTGCGATAAGGACGACGACCCACCGATGACGGAGCGCCCACCGGAGGATGCCCACGTAGCCCGCCTCGATCCACCGGTAGAACCCGGCCGCCTTCGAGCGGACCTTCTGGGGTCGAAGCATGCGGGAGCTCAGCATCGGCGTCAGGACGTAGGCGACCAGGAGCGAGAACAGGACCGCCACGGCGCTGGTCCAACCGAACTGTCGCAGGAACAGGCCCGCCCGGCCCTTCAGGAAGGCGATGGGCAGGAAGATGATGACCAGCGAGAAGGTCGTCGCCGTCACGGCCAGGGCGATCTCCCGAAACCCCTGGACGGCCGCCTGGAACGCCGAGACGCCGTATTCCTCCATGTGCCGGAAGATGTTCTCGATGACGACGATGGCGTCGTCGATGACGATCCCGACGGCGACCGTCAAGCCCAGCAGGGTCATCGTGTTCAAGGAGTACCCGGCCGCCCGGATGAAGATGAACGTGGCGATCAGGCTCGTCGGGATCGCTAAGGCGCTGATCAGCGTGGCCTGCCAGTTCCGCAGGAACACAAAGACGACCAAGCTCGCCAAGATGGCCCCCAGGGCCAGGTGGAGCTGGAGTTCCCGAATCGATGCTCGGATAAATCGCGACTGATCGCCTAAGATGTGGGTCTGCACGTCCGGCGGCAGGGCCTTACGGAGCTCCTCGAGGCGCGCCTTCACGGCCTCGATGACCCGAACGGTGTTGGTCCGGGCCTGTTTGAAGACGACCAGCGTGACACTCTCCTCGGGGACGTCCCCCCGACCCCGAATCCAGAGGCGGCTCAGTTGACGCGGTTCCTTGAAGCCGTCCCGGACGACGGCGACGTCCTTCAGGCGGATGATGGCACCGTGCCGTTCGGCGATGACCAGGTTCGCCAGGTCCTCGGCGCTTCGGACTCGGGCCTGCAGGCGTACGCCCGTCTCCCGGTCCTCGGTCGTCAGACGCCCGCCGGGGTACTCCAGGTTTTGGGCCTGGATGGCGTTCCAGACGGCCACGACGGGCAGGT
>JAUQPV010000104.1 GCA_030550225.1 Acidobacteriota bacterium
GTCCATGCCGGACCGGCGACCACCGACAGAAGGGTCATGAGGGTGAGGATCGGTAGGCTACGGAGACGCATAGAGCCCCTCCCTTGCAGGTAGGATGGCTATGCGCTCTCGGGACCCCGGCCGTCTCACTCGAGACTGGATACACAAATTGCGGGTGAGAGAGGCTCTACGCCTCGCTTGGGGGAAATACACCCCGACGTCACCTCGGACGTCTCGGGTCCTGGCTTCCAGGGGGAATGCGTGGCTCCAAAACCCCAGCCTGTTCCCTGAGAGGGGACCCAGGAACCCGTAGCCTACCAGAAGCCGTATCCCAATGTCAAGTTCGGGGTTGCCTCTTATGGGGTTAGCCCCATTTTCCTATCTCCGGATAAAGGCGACCGGCCTGACCTATATTTTCACGCTTGGACGAACCTGCTATAATGCGGTGCCTATCATGCGATGCTCGATTCCAGGTCCCGATCCCGAAGGCCGGAGGTGTTCCCATGATCTATCGGGGTGGCATCGGGCAATGGGCGTATGTCCTCCACCGGCTGACCGGCGTGGGAATCCTGCTCTTTTTACTCATGCATATCGTGGATACCTTCATCGTGCGAATTCACCCGGAGACATATACGCGCCTCATTCGTGACGTCTATGCGGCGCCCTGGTTCAAGCCCTTCGAGGTCGCCCTGGCGGCGGCCGTCCTGTACCACGCCCTGAATGGGATCCGTATTGTCCTAATCGACTTTTTCGACATGCCGAGCGTGTATCACAAGCGCCTATTCGGGGCCGTTCTCTTCTTGTTTGTCTTGCTCTTCCTGCCTGGCGCGTATTTCCTGCTTCGGCCGCTCTTTTCATGAAACAGGAGGGACGTCATGGCCGAGCGTGTAAACCGCTTTGCCGTCGGGTCCGGCGGCTGGGAACTGGCCAGTTGGTACTTCATGCGGCTTTCGGGCATCCTCTTGCTGGGGCTGGCCTTGGGCCATTTGGTCATCATGCATGTCCTGCACGGCGTGGAAACTATCGACAGCGCGTTTGTCCTGGGCCGTCTGGCGAACCCCGTCTGGCAGGTCTACGACTGGCTTTTACTGACCCTGGCGCTTCTGCACGGTTTCAACGGCCTGCGCATCATCATTGACGACTACGTCCACGCGTCCGCCTGGCGGATGACGCTTCAGTCGATCGGGTATATCGCGGCCTTTCTGGCCTTTGTCGTCGGGTCCGTCGTCATCTGGGCGGCGTGATGCGGGATGGAATTTCGGATTGCGGATTGCCGAACGCCTAACGTCTCAATGCGCAATTCGCAATCCGCAATTCGCGATCTCATCCTGCGTCCTGCATCCTGCTGAAGGAACATGCCATGGTCCGATATCACCGTTATGATGCCGTGATCGTCGGCGCCGGGGGCGCCGGTCTGAGTGCGGCCCTTCATGCGAGCGGGGCCGGGCGAGTCGCCGTCCTCAGCAAGTTGTACCCGACCCGTTCTCATACGGGAACGGCCCAGGGGGGCATCGGCGCCGCTCTGGGGAACATGGAGGAAGACCACTGGGAATGGCACATGTACGATACGGTTAAGGGGAGCGACTACCTGGCCGACCAGGACGCCGTCGAGATCCTGTGCCGGGAGGCGATCGACGCTGTCTACGAGCTGGAGCGCATGGGCCTGCCCTTTGACCGTACGCCGGACGGCCGCATCGCCCAACGCCGTTTCGGGGGCCACACGCGGGAGTATGGCAAGGCGCCCGTCATGCGGTCGTGCTATGCCGCCGACCGCACGGGCCACATGATCCTACAGACTCTCTATCAGCAGTGCATTAAACGAGAGGTCCAGTTCTTTAACGAGTACCTCGTCCTGGACGTCCTGATCCACGATGGCCAGGCTTGTGGAGTCGTCGCCTGGAACATCCAACAGGGCGGCCTGGAGGTCTTTCACAGCAAGGCCGTGCTCTTTGCGACGGGGGGTTGCGGCCGCATCTACAAGGTCACTAGCAACGCCGTGTCCCTGACGGGCGACGGGATGGCCGTCGTCTTCCGGCGGGGCATCCCCCTCGAGGACATGGAGTTCTATCAGTTTCACCCGACGGGCATTTACAAGATGGGCATCCTCTTGTCGGAAGCCGCCCGCGGCGAGGGCGGCATCCTGCGGAATGGCCTCGGCGAACGCTTCATGGAACGCTACGCCCCGACCATCAAGGACCTGGCGCCTCGAGATATCGTCTCCCGGGCCATCTACCTGGAAATCCGGGAAGGCCGGGGCGTCCACGGCCGGGACTATGTCCACTTGGACCTGACCCACCTGGGCCGGGAGGTCCTCGAAAAGAAGCTCCCGGACATCACCGAATTCGTCCGGACGTACCTGGGCCTCGACCCGGCGCGGGACCTCATCCCGATTCAACCGACGGCCCACTATGCCATGGGTGGCATCCCGACAGACGTCCACGGCCGGGTCGTCGTCGACGCCCAGAACACGCCCCTGCCGGGACTGTATGCGGCTGGCGAGGTCGCCTGTGTGTCGGTCCACGGTGCGAACCGCCTGGGGACGAACTCCCTGGTCGACATCGTGGTCTTTGGCCGTCGGGCGGGCAAGCATATGGCCCGCTTCGTCCAGGAGACGGACTGGCCGCCTCTGCCACCGAATCCCACGGAGCTGGCCGAACATCTGATAGCCCACTTCTTGCGGGGCGGCGGGACCGAGTCCGTCAGTCGGATTCGGGACGAGCTCCAGACGGTCATGATGGAGGACGCCTCCGTATTCCGCACGGAGGCCTCCCTACGGCACGCCTGGGACGTCCTCCGGGGTCTCCGGGAGCGGTATTGCCGGTCCGGTATCCAGGACAAGGGCCAGGTCTTCAACTTGGACCTGGTCGAGGCCCTCGAACTGGGCTTCCTGCTGGACTGTGCGGAGGCCCTCGTCGCCTCGGCTTTGTTCCGGACCGAAAGTCGCGGCGCCCACTACCGGGAAGACTATCCCCAGCGGGACGACGTGAATTGGCTGAGGCACACGCTGGCCTTTCGGCAGGACGACGGTACCATCCGGCTGGATACTAAGCCGGTCGTCATCACCCGATTTATGCCCCAGGAGCGGAAGTATTAACGAGAGTAGGTGGGCCGATAGGCAGGTTGGCAGATGGGCAGGTGAGCAGATGGGGAGGAGCCATGGTGTGGCTCGTGACGTCTCCGCCGATGGAACCCCCGGCCCGGCAGTTGCGGCGTCTCCTGGCGACGGGGGACGTCCTCGTGGCACCCGGCGTTTTTAACGCCCTCGTCGGCCGGATCGCCCAACGCCTGGGATTTCGCGTTCTGTACTTTTCGGGTGCCGCCTTTTCGGCGAGCCTGGGCCTGCCGGACTTGGGCCTCTTCACGCTGAACGAACTGGCCGACGCCGTCCGCTGGGTCGTCCGGGCGACGGGCTTGCCCATCATCGTCGATGCCGACACGGGGTTCGGCGAAGCCCTCAACGTCCTGCGGACGGTCCGGGAACTCGAGGCCGTCGGGGCGGCGGCCGTGCAAATTGAGGACCAGGTCCTGCCGAAGCGGTGCGGCCATCTCGAAGGGAAGGAGGTCATCCCGGCCGAGGCGATGGCCGAGAAGGTCGCCGCCGCCGTCCAGGCCCGCCAAGAACTCCTCGTCGTCGCTCGGACCGACGCCCGGGCGACCCACGGCCTGGAGGAGGCCATCCGCCGGGCCCGTCTGTACCGCGAAGCCGGGGCGGATATCATCTTTCCGGAGGCCCTGACGTCCGAGGCCGAATTTCAGGCTTTTGCCGAGGCCGTCCCGGGTCCCCTCCTGGCCAACATGACCGAATTCGGCAAGACGCCCTACATCAAGGTCGAACAGTTCCGACGGTGGGGGTATCAAATCGTGATTTTCCCCGTGTCGGCCCTCCGGGTCGCCGCTCGGGCCGTCGAGGATTTTCTGCGAGACCTCCGGGACAAGGGTACGCAGGTCGACTGGCTCGACCGGATGCACACCCGGGCCGAGCTGTACGATCTCATCGAATACGCCGACTACGAGGCCATGGACCGGCGTCTGGCGGCTTCGTCGGAGCAAGACGGGCCGTGAGCCCGGAGGGCCATCCCGGCAGTAGGGCAGTAAGGCCATCAGGCAGTCCGGTGATCAGCCGAAGCCCATCAAGATGCCAGGTGTCGCGCCGACTTCCGAATTCCAGAAGGCCGGCCCGTGACGTCCATGGGGGTGATTCGGGCAGTCCGGCGACGACCCCACCTATGGCCTTATGGCCTGACCGCCCTATTGCCCTACTTAAGGAAGGAGGCCATGACCGAACTCTTACCCTACAGCCCGGGACTCGAGAATGTCATTGCTACGACGACCCGCATTTCGTACCTGGACGTCGAGCACGAGCAGATCGTCGTCCGGGGGTACGACCTCATCGAGCTGGCCCGAAAGCGACCGTACCTCGACGTGGCTTATCTGCTCCTGTACGAGAAGCTCCCCGACGCTGATGAGGCGGCCGCCTTCCGGGCGGCCCTCCGGCAGGAAGCATCCCTTCCGGACGAGATGTACCGCTTATTGAGTCTATTCCCTAAGACGACGGACCCGATGGATGCCCTCCGGACGGGCCTCTCATTCCTGGCCGGCTATGAGGACCCGGCGTTTTTGGCCGACACGTCCCGCGAGGCCAACCTCCGGAAGGGCATCCGCATCCTGGCCAAGGCGCCCATCGTTGCCGCCAACGCTTACCGGGCCCTCCAGGGCCAGGCCTTCGTTAAGCCCGACCCGGCCTTGGACTTTTCGGAAAACTTCCTGTGGATGATCCTGGGCCGGCGTCCCGACGACCAGGCCGTGCGGGTCTTCGACACGATCCTGACGTGCTACATCGAGCATGAGCTCCCGAACTCGACCTTTGCGGCTCGGGTCATCGCCTCGACGTTATCGGACATCTATGCGGCCGTCGTCGGGGCCGTCGCCTCTCTCAAGGGACCCCTCCACGGAGGGGCCAACGAGGCGGCCATCCGGATGCTCTTGGAGATTTACGAGCAGGGCGGGGCCGCCCGGGCCGAGGCCTATGTCCTGGACAAGCTCCGGCGCAAGGAACGTATCATGGGCTTCGGTCACCGGGTCTACATGCGGCGGTACGACCCCCGGGCGCTTCTGCTTCGGGACTTCATCCCGCTCCTGGTCGACCGTCGACCCGAGGGTCGGGAGCTCTATGCGATTTACCAGACGGTCGAGGCCGTCATGGCCCGGGAGAAGGGGATCCATCCGAACACGGACTACCCCATCGGGTTTCTGCTGTACCTGATGGGGGTCCCCATTCCGTTGTACACGCCGATCTTCCTGTGCGCCCGGGTCGCCGGCCTCATCGCCCACGTCGTCGAACAGCACGAGAACAACCGCCTGTACCGGCCTCGTGTCCTCTACGAAGGCCCCCGGGGCCTTTCTGTCCCATAGGGGGCGAGTGGCGAACGGCGAATAGCGAGTGGCGAATGGCGAATCGGGCCCTGCTCCCCTATTTCCCTGTCATAGCCGTTCGCCCGGAAGAATCCCGATGGGATCGGCTTTTCCGACTGTTCGCCATTCGCGGGTAAGGGTCTGGGGTCCGTGTCTTACAGGAACGTCCGCCCCAGCCACACCGCCAAGCGGCCTCGGGGGAGCGTCCCGCTGAGCCGTCCGAGACGGGCCTCGATGGGGTCGGTCGACGGACCGGGAGGGACGTCCAGGATCCCCAGAAAGTAGGCCCGTTCGAGCCAGGTCATCAGCCACCGGTCGGCAGTCTCCGGACCGGCCGTCGGGGCGCAGAGGACGCATCGGGGCGGCTGGCGGCGGAGGCTTCGCAGGATCCACAGGAGGGCCGTTTTCTGGACGATGGGAAGGTCCGGACAAAAGCAGGTCCCCCAGACCACGTCGTCCTTGCTATCGCAGTCGGGATGGGCGCTACACCGGAGACCGGCGGCGACCTGCGGGCAGAGTTGAAGGTCACAGGCTTCTGAGATGCCCTGAAGCTGAAGGTTTTCCACGACCCCGCAGAGGGGGTGGCCCGCCAGGTCCGGGAAACCCGGCTGACAGGGCTCTTCCGGCGCGTCTCCCCGGAGACGGGTCAGCCAAGCGGCCATCTGCGCTCGGGTGACGGGCTGTTCGGGACAGAATCGCCGGGCGCCCGCATCGCAGGGCTCCGCTACGCCCATTTCATAGAGGCGCTCGATGAACCCGAAGGCCGGATGATGGCAGGGTACGTCGGCGAAAGTCGGTCCGGTCTTCACGGTCAGGCGAAATGGCCGGGTCAATGCCTGAGCGACGCATTCGGCCGAAGGCGGCGGCGTGCAGTACTGAACGTCGGCCCGGACGACGAGGTCGAAAGTCCCCGGGCCGCTCGGTAGCCGCACGATCCATGCGATATCCGCCCGCTGACCGGGTTCGACATCCACAGGGATGGGGTTTGGTGACGTCACCCGGAGGTCAGGCGGGGTTTGGAGACCTATCGAGGCGGTCGCCCGGCCAGGGCCGTAGACGTTGGCCAAGGCAGCGGTGACCGTGACGGTCTGACCGACACAAGCGGCCAGCGGTCCGGTGGCCGTCACGACGAGGGGCAAGATCCGCAGGCTAACAGCGTTGCTGACCTGGCCATCCGGGTTGATGACCCGGACCTGAGCGTTTTCGCCGTAGTCCCACGGCGGCAGGCGGGCCAGAAGGCGTTCTGCCGACACCCGGTAGACGTCCCAAGCACTGAAGGCGTCGGCCTCCCCCAGGTCGTGGGTGACGACGTAGACCCAGGCGCCCGGATCGCCAGTCGCGAAGTGTTCGCCCTCGACAGTGACCCAGGCTTGGGCGTCCATCGTCGTGACGGTCGGCGTGATGCGGTGGATGACCGGTGGGGACTGCTCCGGGTAAGGCATCTCTAAGACTGCTCGCAGGACTTCCAGGAAGCGGTCGCCCCAGGCGTAGCGGAAGCATCGGTTCGGCCAACGACACGTCATGGCCGGTCGGGCGGCCGGTTCGACGGCGGTCGTCTCGTACCACTCGTTCCAGGTCGTCAGCCACACGAATCCCCGGCCGGGTTCGACCTCCGTGGCCAGGGGTAGGATGCGCCGGAGGGCATAGGCAAAGCCAGCACCGCCGGCATCGTCGAAGAAGTTTGCCGACGAGGCGACGTCCGGGACGACCGGCTTTAGCTTGGCCCGCTTCGGGAGGTGGCTCTCGTCGTACTGGGCGAAGACGGCTGGCATGAAGGCGACGGGTTCACCCGTATACCGATTGGGAATACGGGTCACGTGGTCCCGCCACGCTTGTTGAATGGCCGCGCTCCGGTCGGCGACCGTCACGACCTGGGACTCGCCGAGGGCCGGGGCGCAGGCCGTCCCGAAGGCCGTGACAGCGTCCAGCTCGGCGATCCGGTCATCGACGAACGAATCGGCCTGAGTCCCGCAGACTTCATCGCCGATGATATAGAGGGGACCACTGTAGTCCCGCCCCGACTGATAGCGGATGGCCCGCACAGCGCTTTGGTAAGAGCAATCGTCCCCCGGGGGCGGACAGCCGGGTTCTCCAGGTCGGCCCCGCCAGGTCCGGGTTAGGTAGATGAGTAGGGCTGGCCGGCCCCGAATTCGTAGGTACTGCGGATGAGTCAATAGACCCGGTCGGTCCCGGACCGTCTGGATGGCGTCCCGAAAACTCCGGTGGATGCAGGCCCGCTTTCGGGGGTCGGGATGATGGAAGAGGGTTCCCTCCTGGGGGACGTGGACATCGCACTGCCAATACAAGGAGATGGACGGGTCATAGAAGAGGACGAAGCGAAGAGGGTAGAGGGCCGCCAAGCTTTCTAACTGGGAGGTGATAAAGCGGATTTCGTCTAAATTATATCCATGGGGCCCATAGTAAAAGGCGATGGCCCAAATCCGAATCCCGTGGGTGTAAGCCGTGGCGATCTGGCGCTGGACGACGGCCGGGTCCATGGAGCTGTAGAGGCCCAGGGCCGGGACGGCCCGGTAATGGGCCGACGGCCACAGACGGCGTCGGTACCATGAATAGTAGAAGGCGCCGACCTGCAGGTCCGTCACGACCGGGGCCGGTAGGGTCGGGGTCGGTCGTGTCAGAGTGCTGACGCCCAGGGCGACTACCAGGACGAGACTGACCGGACGATTCCATCCCATCGTCCATGCTCAGACCCTCCCTTGATCCGAACTCCAGACTCGGGTCTCGGATGTTTTGGATCCCGATCCCCGGATGCCCCT
>JAUQPV010000105.1 GCA_030550225.1 Acidobacteriota bacterium
GCCCCGTGACACTGCTGGCACATCAGGGTCCGGGAGACCCACAGGAAGGGAAAGCCATTCCGGTGATTGTGGACGTTGTGACACGTCGAGCAGACGACCTTTCCGTCCTCCAGGTTCCGGGCCATGTTCGAGTCCAGGGGCGGCTGGGCACCGTAGCTGGGCTGGTCGGCGGGGACCTCGAATCCGTGGCTGGTGCCCGACGTACCCGGCAGGCCCTGGTCGCCGTAATCCAGGGTAAACCGAGAGGCCGACCCCGTCGGTGAGTGACATAGCTTGCACAGGTTCACGATGCCCCCGACGAGGGTCAGCCGGGTCCCGGGAGCGCCCTTGATGCGGTGGCAACTCGTGCACTGAATCCCGTTATCCGGGCTATGAGGATAGTCCGTCGCCCCGGCCTTTGGGATAAAGCCTACGACGCCGAGGAATACGACGAGGGAGACAAAACGTCCGAGAGGGCGGTCCTTTCGCGCCTTCATGGCCTCGATCCTCTGACGATAGGATCATCCCGGGAGTTCGCCCGGTCGGCGACCACGGTCCCGGCCGGTTCGCAACGATGCAGGCGGGCCCGCCACTCGACCAGGGTCGATCCCATAGCCCATCGGCAACCCTCGGCCGGAACTTGCTTGACCATGAGGACCAGACGGTCGTTGCCGGTGTCGGCGATTACCCGACAGGGCCCGAGTGCCGCCATGTCTGAGGGGTTCCGCCACTGGTCAGGGCCCGTGCCGTATTCGCCCGTCTGTCCCAGGAGGTCGCCCGTTCTTAGGTCCAACTGAAGCCGCTGGCTTAAGTGTCCGTCCAGAACGTCTAAGAAGTCGTCCTCTACGATGAAGGCGACCGGGTATTCCAGATGCCCCTGGCCGTACTCCCGGAGGACCTGGGCCTGTCGCAAGTCCGTCTGGTAGACGCGCACGACGGGCCGGTTCTTCTGAAAGTAAGACGGCAGGCCCATGTCGGTCACGAAGAGTCGATAACCAAAGCCCGTAGGCTCCCGGACCAACTGAAGGGCCGTCGGGGATATCAGACCTCCGATCAGGACTTCTCGCGGACCGTCCGCCTCCATCCGCAGGACGTGGCCCTTCCCGTTGTCCAAGATCAGGACGGCCCCCTCGCCGAAGGCAAATTCCACGGGTCGGTCCAGCAGGTCGACATCCTGCCAGCACCGAAAGTCCAACTGGCGTCCCCGGGCCGATATCGAAAAGACGGCGTTCAGAGCGTCCTCGCCGACCCACAGGCGGCCCATCGCATCCAGGGCCACACCTACGGGGCGAAGGAATTCCAGGACATACCGGACGTTCCGATGGGTCCACCACAGGACCCGCCCCCGCTCGGCCTGGGCGACCGCCAGCATCGGGGGGGTCTCTTCCGGCGACCCCGCCTCCTCAGTCAGTCGGACGCCCAAAGCTACAGACGTCGGGGCCGCCAGGGCGATGAACGGCTCATCGGCCGGACCGGTCCCAGGCCCCGGCGGTACCGAGCCGGTATGACCCAGGCGACCGCCTCCATGCCAGACGCCCAAGATCATGCCCAGGAGTCCCAGGCTTCCCACGGCCCATGGAATCTGCCACAAACTCCGGCGCCGCATGTCGTCTGCCTCCTTCTCAGTCCCCGGGCTACCGCAGGCCAGGGGCCTGCGTTCCCGCAGACGGGACGCCTGCGGGATCCGGTCGTTCCTCACCGAAAGACTGACGGCCGCTCAGCGCCCCCGATAAGGGGAATCGGCCGCTGGACCCAAAATCGCACGTCCCACCAGTCCCGACGGGTCGGACCCGAGGTCCGATAGTACGTGCTGACCGCCATGAACTGGAATCGGCCGACCCGCCACCGGAGGTCCCCCCGGGTCAAGTCGTAGGGCCTTCCGTTTACCGTCTCCCGTTGGTGAGTCATCTCTCCGACGACAGGCCCCACTCGGATGGGTCCAACCGAGAAACCAAGTAGGCGCCGACTGTAGGTCACCCTATGCCAGGCCATGTCCGACAGCTCGGCCCACGCCTGAATCCGAAGTCGGGGCCACTTGAGATGGAGGCCCGCATTCTGAAAGTCCCAGGCGACCGTCGAGTCGACCGCCGAGGTCTCCTGCCACCGCCGACGGGCGAAGACGAAGACTCGGAATGCCCCCCCGACGTCTTTCTCCCAGGACGCGCCCGTCTGGACCGACCAGGTCGTATATCGAGGCAGGATCGGCCGGAGGTCATAATTTCCACCCAATTCCCACCGAAACTGCCCCTGCAGGACCGACCGCTGAACGATCCCGGTGAAGCCGCCCCCGTAGCCCCATCCCTGCTGACCATCGCCCGTGTGGTAGGAAACCGATATACGGGGAATCAATGCCAATCCCCACCCCTTCCACCGGGTCTCCCATGCCAGTCCTGTGCCGATCGACCCGACTCGATACCGCACGTCTCGGAACGCCTGCTCACTGACGCTGGGTTCCACCGTAAGACGTAAGCGCCTGGAGAGCGACGCTTCATACCGCCCCGCCCCGTCCAGCCATCGAAAACCCGGCGCCTCGGTCCAGCGGGCCCGGGCGTATAGCCGTCGGTCATCCGCCAGGCGATAGAAGTCTACCCAATAAGCGTCCATAGCCCCCCACGTCTGAAAACCCGCCTGGACCCGCAAGGGATTCCCCCTTAAGCGGCTCCAAGCCCCCTCGACTCGCAGGGTGTCGACCCAACCCGGTGTATCGTAGTCAAAGCGGGCCGCCCGGAATTCCCACCGAGACTGCCTCCAGTCCTTCTGAAGCATCGCCGTCCAGGAGCGGAGACGGACTTCCTGTCGAGCGACGCCCCAGGTCTCAAAGGTGAACCGACTGTGAGCGTAAGCGACCTCCATATGCGGCAGGCGGGACCACCGAAGACTTGCACCGGCTGAAGTCGTCTGCTCGACCCGGTCCGTCCGGAAGTATGGGGCCGGGCTCTCAGACGTGTCCGTCTGCCGAAAAGCCCGAAGGGTCAGGGAAACCGGCCGATACGCAAAGAATGTCAGCCTGAGGTCATAGGGGCTCCGTCGCCGGAAACGCAGGTTCGGGAGGGCCGGGTCACCGCGCCGGCGTTCTCCTTCGAGGAACCCGCGGGCCTCGACCGCCAGAAATCGGGGATGGTAGACAAAGCCCCGGCCCTCTAAAAAGAGGCCCCAGAGGGAGCGGGAGGCCGTCGCCTCGGTCCCGTCTTGGAACCCGTAGCGAGTCCATTGAGTTTCATAACGGAGGTCGGCTGATAGGGACCGAACTTGGGGCCATGCACCCGAGGCGAACAGGCACCCTGCAAGCCAGAACGCCAGGACCCGCGCCCCTCGCATGGCCCTTCCCCCGCGCGGCCCCCAGGAAGCGGCGGGGATGAAGCGGCCCCATCCCCGCCGTGGGTAGGGGCTGGCGTAAGTAGTTACATGTTATGGCAGGTCGTACAAATTTGGCTGTTGTTAGGAGTAATGCGCAAGAAGTCTGGATAGTTATACTTCGCATGCGGCTCGTGGCAAGACGCACAGGTCTGCACATTGGTGTTAGCCCCGAAAGTGAAGAGCCGAATCCCGGCCGCTGTGATAGCCGATGAGCTGTTGTAATCCGTCGCCGGCAGGGGACCGCCTTCCGACGAGTTCAGGTACACGAGGTCGATCGGGTGATCGTTTCTCAAGTCCGTGCCCAGGTTCTCATCCCCGGTGACATAGATGGTATTCTGGGAGCCATTGTAGTCATCGGGCGGGTTCAGCATTTGGCCGATGGCCGTCGTCGTCCCGTCGTGGCAGGACATGCACATTAGCGTGTGAGGCGTGTTCTGCGGGAGTGGATTCGTGTAAGTGGCGTCATATACGGGGTAGTCGGCCGCCCGAACGTTGCGGTTCCACAAATAGCTCGGCGTTAGCCGGGGGTCCGTATTGGCGTTGTGCGGCGTATGGCAGTACACACAGACCTGATTCGTAGCAGGCGTAGGAACTCCATAGCTCCGGAGGTCATGTGGGCTTCCCACAATCCCCGCCAGGCTTGGTCCGCCCCAAAAGGCCACAAAGGCCAGGGCGGTCACCAAAGCCAAACCTACGATGATGGCCATATCAGGGCGCTTCATAGTCGACCTCCCCTTGGAAAGATCCTCCGTCGGTGCTTTTAGCAATCTTTGTGCCAAATGGGGAGGGCTCGATTCTTCCAGACCGGCCGCGGAGGAAGCCAGGAAACCAGTCAGCCGACGAAGATCTGGGGGTCGGCCCTCCGATGTGTCTCTATTCCCCTGCCTTCAGACGAAGCCCCCGGGTCATTTCACCCGTCCGCCGGGTCAAATCACCCGCCCGGGGTGGCGACCCGACTGGGGGCTGGCGCCTTCTCGCCGGAGGCCAAGTACTGGAGGATCTGGAGGCGCATGTTCCGCTGGTCCACGACGTAGACCCGGTCCTTGTCATCGATGTGCAGACCGGCCGGTAAGAGGAACTGACCGGGGCCCGTCCCGGGTTCACCGACGGCCAGGTAGACCCGGCCGAAGACGTCAAAGATCTGGATGTTGTTGAACATGGCGTCGACGACGTAGATGTGGTATTCCGAGTCGACGGCAACCCCCTTCGGCCGCATCAAGTCGCCCGGCCGGCGGCCCGGCTGGCCAAAGGCGTTGACGACCTGGCCGTCGGGCGTCAGGACCTGGACCCGGAAGTTGCCCATGTCGGAGACGTACAGGAAGCCGTCCCGGTCCAGGGCGATGTAGTTAGGGAAGTTGAACTGGCCGGGCGCATCGCCCCGTTCCCCGATCGTTCGAATCCACGAACCCTTCAGGTCGAACACGTCGACGTGATGGCCCTGGACATCCACGACGTAGAGGCGTTCCCGTTGCTCATCGACGGCGAGGCCGCCGGGTCGGTCCAGCTTCTGAGAGATGACGAGCTGGACCTTCCCCTGGTCGTCAAAGCCCAGGACCCGCTTGCCATAGGAGTCGGATACGAACAGTCGTCGGACCTTACGGGCGTAGGCCAGGCCGGTCGGTCCGACCAGTCGGGGGTTCCGGCCGGTCCAGATGTCGATCTTTCGTCGCTGGGTATCCAGGACGACGACCCGGCCGCCGCCGGTATCGCTGACGAAGATGCGGCCCCGGTCGTCGGTCGTCACGTCGTTGGGGTAGACGAACAGACGCCGTCTGCCCTGGCCCGTGAGCTTGCGAAGGAGGCGCTGGGCCCCGCTTTCGCCCATAAAGTCTTCGGCGAAGAAGATGCTCTCGACCCATCGGATACGAGCCTTCTCGGGCGGTGGGGGCCAGACGAGGTCTTTCTCTTTGGGGGCCTGAGACTGGCCCCTCAGGGGTCGAGGTCCGATAGCCATGAAGATAGTTAGGGCAAGAAAGGCCGACGTCAGGATTCGGTTCAAAGCCGGTCGCTCCTTCATGGTCGTCCTCCTGGGTGGGTGGGCCGATGGAACGAATGGCATCGGATACAGGCCGAGGGGTCGGGCGTCGGCGGCGGGCTGGGTTCCGCGGCCTCCGGTGGGGGTCCCATCGGCTCGAGGATACGCACCGGCGGGACCGGGGGCGGGGCAGGCCCCTGGGGGTGACCCGGGGCGGCCGCGGCCGGGTGACAGGTCGTACAGGCCTGCTGGGTCTTCTGAGGATTCAGCAGGGGCTTCTGAGGCGCATGGTGGGATACGTGGCATGGCGTGCATCGTTCCACGGGGTACCCGTAATGGGTGGCGAGGTCGAGATGGCAGGAACGACACAGTTCGGACGGTGGCTGACGGAGGAGCGCCGGATGGACACTGTTGTGGGGTTCATGGCAAGTGACGCAGAGCATCCGACCCTCATCGAGGGCCCGACGTCGCTCCTCGCCACGAGGGTTGAAAGCCAAGGACGGGGGAACCGGCATGTCGATGGGGTGGTCGTTCATCAGGTTGGAATCCAGGAAGCGGCTTTCCGGCATCGAGCCCTGGAGTTCGGGTAGCTCCCGACGGAGCACGTCCCACCGGGTGTGGCACCGGAGGCAGGCCAGATTACGGTCGGACATGGGTGTATACCGGGTCCAATAATCGCGCGGACTTAAGGAGCGCAAGGGCAAGGTCAGAGCCTGGGGTGTGCCCCCATGAAGTCGATGGCAGACCTGGCAAGGCGATGGGACGTTGGGGACCCAGACCCGCCCGGGCCGGGTCAGGTCGTGGGGTCCCCCGACGATAGAGATAGAAATAGAGACCCTTCCCCAAGAGATGGAGATCCCCATCAGGATCAGGGCTACGGCCCGCCATGTCCGCACGAGCCCGATGCGTTGATTCCACCTCATGACTCTTGGCTCCCCCTCGGAGCAAAAGGAGGCGGACCTTCCCGACCCCCCGACGGACCCTTCAGTGACATTGCGAACAGAAGACCTCCGGGGCCCATCGCAGATGCCCCGGGAAGAAGGGTCCCCCGTGAGGCCGGTGGCAGGTAAGACAGGTCAATTCCTTGGAATTTACCGGATGATTGGAAACCGGGTGGCCGCCCTTTACGTACTCTTCAGGCGAGTGACACTCCCCGCAGAGGTCGGTGACTTCGGCCGTCAGGAGGTGCTTCCGGGAGGCCCCGTGGGGGTCGTGGCACAGACGGCAGTCTCCGACGGCGTAGGGCGCATGCAGACGACCCGAAGTCGCCTCATGACATTCCGCACAGGCCGAGGCCGTCGCCGGTCCCGTTCCGTTCTGGTGACACGCCCCGCAGTCCTCCGGGTCGTACCCTTCGTGGGGAACCTCCGGTTGCCCCGCTTTATCCGTGTGGCACCGCAGGCATCCCTTTGTCCCAGCCTCTTTCGCATGGCAGGAAGCGCAAGCCGAGACCATCGATTTGTCTTCATGAAACGCAAAGAGGGGGGCTTCTACGTAGTGCCGAGACGGAAACACGTGGACTATCCGAGGCTGGCGGACGACCCGGTCCTTTTGGACGATGACCAACGGCAATTCATGCTTCCCCCGCGAAAGGGAGAGGACGAGGTGAACGAACGACCCAGTCCGGACTTTTTTCAAGACCTGCGCCGTCGTCTGAATATCGTCGGCCTCGGCGACGACCGTGACCCGGGAACCCAGGAGGTGGACCCCCGAGGGCGGATAGAGGACGGGGTCCGGGGCCTGCGCTTGGGCCAAGGCTTGGGCGAGGATAAAGCCGAAGACGCCGAATCGCTTCCATCGCCTCATCGTCCGTACTCCTCGGCCTGATGGCAGGCCGGCTGACACGCCTTTCGCTTAGCTTGAGCCTGGATCCGTAGGGGGATAGCCCACCGGGGGCCGTACCGGATCCAGGACCGAAGCAAGTGGACCTGCTCGGTCCCATGGGGATCGTGACACACCAAGCAGTTATGACCCCGCGGCCGCCGGACATGCACGCTATGCAGGTTTCGGTCGCCACGGACGAACCCGCTCTCGGGGCCGAATACGTCCTCGGCGGCGTGACAGTCCAGGCACAGGAAATAGCGGAGAGGCGTATATCGTTCATAAAACTGAGTTGACAATTGGTTATTCAAGAGGACCGGGAAGTCCGAGCCGTGAGCGACGTGACAGGTCGAGCAGGCATCCTCCGCCGGGGGGTGGGGATAGGATTGCCGGAGGCGCTCGGCGACGGCCTTGTGGCAGGTCGCGCACGTCTCCGGCTCGGGGGCGACCAGGTGGGGCTTGTGCGAACTCCCATGCGGCGTATGACAGGCCGTGCACGTCCCCTTCTCGTACGGGACATGGGAAAAGACGGGCGGAGGCGCCGGGGAGTGACATTTTTGACACAAGTCCGGTTCGGGTCCCTTCAGGAGCAGACGAAGACGAGAGGCGTGGGGGTCGTGGCAGGTCGTGCAGACGGCCTTTTCCTTGGGCGGATGCTGGGTCGCTACGTCGTGACAATCTAAACAAAGGTTCCGAATGGCCTCCGGCGTCAGCGTCGGGAAGGTATGGTCGCCCTGCTCCTCATGGCAGGTCGTGCAATCTTCTAAGACCTCATGCTTCACAGGGAGCTTCTGGAAGTCCTTATGACACTTCAAGCACGGCGACGTAGCCTGCAGGAGGAGTCCGATAAGGAGCCACTGCATCAAGGCGAGCCTCTCCCTCGTACACGGGTCTACCTCTCGGAAGTAGTATACAACTACTGTGCCAACCTAATCCGTGCCCCTGACCCCTTGTCCCCTGAGGAGGGACTGGGCAAGAAGGGTCATGCGGCCGAGCGGGCCAGGGCCGACACCGTA
>JAUQPV010000106.1 GCA_030550225.1 Acidobacteriota bacterium
AGACGGGTCCGGACGGCCGGGTCCGCCAGGTCGAGGACGACGGCCTCGTGAGGGGTCCAGGCCATCGCCAGGGCCCGCCACTCTCCACGGACCGGATGGGGGCCATCCCAGAGATAGCCGAAGGCGACCCGGCCCTGGGCGCGAATGGCCTGGAGCCAGGCGGGCCACTCCCGGGCCAGCGTCTCGGCGTCCACGAGCCGGTAGCGGGGGCGACGGTCGTGAATGTCTTGCAGGAAGTCCGTCATCAGGCTGAAGAATTCCAGCTCCCGCAAGAGGCCGACGACGGTCGTCATCTGGGGATTCTGCCGGCGAAGCTTCGACCAGTCCATCGTGATGGGGGCCGTATGCGCCAGCTCGACGAGCTGTTTGCTCAACTGGGCCATCGCGAGGCCCTGCTCGAGGCGGCTCCGGTAGCGGGTCGGCACGCGGTCGAGGTTCTTGTAAACGGCCTCTAAGGAGCCGAATTGCTGAATCAGCTCCCGGGCCGACTTTTCACCGATGCCCTTGACGCCCGGGACGTCGTCGATGGGGTCTCCGACCAGGGCCAAGTAGTCGACGATTTGGGCCGGCGTCAGGCCGTATTCCTGCTGAACCTCTTCCGGCGTGTAGACCTTGTCCCGTTGGGGGTGGAAAACCTCGATACGGTCGCCGACGAGCTGGAGCATGTCTTTATCGGACGTGACGATGGTGACTCGAAGGCCCTCGGCGGCGGCCTGCCGGGCGAGGCTGGCGATGAGGTCGTCGGCCTCAAAGCCCTCCATCTCCAGGATGGGAATCCCGAGGGCCTCACAGATTTTCCGAATGTATGGCCACTGGACCTGCAGGTCCGGCGGCATCGGAGGCCGGCTTTTCTTGTAGTCCTGAAACAAGGCGTGCCGGAAGGTCGGCCCCGGGGCGTCCAGGACGACGGCGATGGCGTCGGGCACAAACGTCTTGAGGACCTTGTTGATCATCTGGATGAAGCCATACACGGCATGCGTCGGCAGGCCCGTCCGGGTCGTCAGCCGCGGGAGGGCATGGAACGCCCGATAGACGAACCCACTGCCGTCGATGAGGACCAGGTGCCGGACGGGACCCTCCGCCGGGGACGACCGTCCCGACGCCTTTCGGTCCGACGGACCCGACCCACCGCCCGAGGGCGGCGACGACGAAAACAGAGGCGGCTGACCCTTCATCGCAATCCCCTACCGTCCCCGCGCCAGGGAGGCCCCGATCCCCAGGATACACAATCCCGTGAAGACGAGAAAGGTCGACCGCAGGGCCTCGATGAAGCGGGGAACATGCTCAGGATTCAAGCGGGCCGACCCCATATACAGGGTCAGTAGGAAGGTCACGATCCCCATGCTCAGGGCCTGCCCGACGAGTCGCATCGTCCCGAGCGTCCCGGACGCCACCCCGTAGTGACGCCGCTCGACGGCCTGCATGACGGCATTCGTGTTCGGCGCCGAAAAGAGGCCGAAGCCGCTCCCCAAAAGACCCAATCCGCCGAAGACCAGGGCCACCGGCGTCGTCGGCTGAAGCCATGCCAGCAGGAAGAGACCCGCCGCCGAGAGGCCCATCCCGACGGAGGCGACCACGCCGGGGGCGACTCGATCGGACAGCCGACCCGCCCACGGGGAGAAAAGGGCCTGCAAGACCGGCTGGACGATGAGAAGGGCCCCGGCATGGGCTGGTGTCAGACCCCGAACGCCCTGCAGGTAGAGGCTGAGCAGAAAGACGACGGCGAACGTGGCACCGTAATGAATCAGGGCCGCCAAGTTCGAAAACAGAAAGGCCCGGTTTGTCCCCAAGAGCCGCACGTCCAGGACGGGGCTATCATTTCGAAGTTCCCAGAGACCAAAGGCGGCCAGGCCGCCGAGGCCCAGGCCCATGAGGCTGGCCCCTTCCAGCCCAGGAAGCCGGGCCAGGCCGTACATAAAGCCCGTCAGCGAGCCTGCATACAGGAGGGACCCGACGACGTCCAGGCGCTCGCCCCGCGCCTCGGCCCACTCGCCCCGGAGCCGCCATCCGATCAGGGCCGCCGCCCCGATACCGACGGGCACGGGCGCTAAGAAGATCGAGCGCCAGCCCCATGCCTGGGTCAGGAGGCCCCCGACGAGGGGTCCGACCGAAAGACCCGTATAGACGGACGCCACGTGGTAGCCCAGGACCCGACCCCGCTCGGGTCCCGGGAATACGGACGTCAGGATGGCGATCCCTGTCGCAAAGATCAGGGCGCTCCCCAGGCCCTGCACAGCCCGAAGCCCGATCAGGATACCCCCCGACGGAGCGGCGACCGACGCCAGCGAGGCCGCCGTGTGCACGAGGACGCCCCATAAAAATAACCGCCGCCGACCGTAAATGTCGGCCAGACGACCGACCGGGACCAGCAAGGCCGCCGCCGAAAGCAGAAACGCCGTGGCGACCCAGCTCAGGGCGACCGCACTCATGCGGAACTCCCGCCCGATGGCCGGCAGGGCCACGTTGACCGACGAGCCGACAAAGGGCGTCAGGAAGGCGCCCATCACGACGGCCCATAAGACCGCCGTCCGATGAACCCCCGACGTCTCCGATTGCATAAGCCCCTCCGGGTGTCAGCCTGCAGGATGCAAGATAACGGTTTCAGGTCCCGGGCTCCAGGGAGTCGCTGTTCAGTGTCGAGTGCTGGGTGTTGGGTTTCCGGAGGACCTAATGCCCCCACGGATGCTTGCGAACAGAGCCGTTCGGGTTGGAGAATGCGTCGGGACGACCTTTCCCATTGCCCGGGAAGCACGATTTTTCAAGCATCGTGATGGCGTGACGACGTGACGAAGCCGATCCGGGCTGTTTAGCCTCAGCGCGGGCTTCTGCCTAAGGCTCATCACGCCGTCACGTCATCCCGTCGTCACCGTTTGGGTAGCCCACCGGCCATAGGGGGATCTTCGGAACATCGGGATGACGCCCGGTGCTCCGGGGTAATCACGTACAGGTTGATCACCACTCAATCCCCAATCCCCAATTCGCAATTCGCAATCCGAAATCCCCCATCCTCTCCCCCTGGCCGAATGACCAGGGGCGTGGCTCCCCCTTCCGGCGGGGGCCGTCCCGTCCCTTTGCCCGTGGTTTTCCCGATGGCGGGGCCTCAGCATAGGGGTGCTGATATGCAGGGCGTCCATCGTCGAGGGCGCCGAGGCCCGGGCGGTGGGCGGGCTCCACGGGAGGCGCTATGAAGCGCGTGAGCGCAGTAGCTTCCGACGTAAGGACGGCCGGACGGTCGGACGCGACCGTCGTCGACCTCATCCGGATGGCCCAGGGACGGGTAGCGTGGTCGAAGCCCGTCCGATGGGTCGTTCAGCCTCTCCTGAAGGCCGTCCGGGACTGCGGGACGGTTCACGTTTACGCCGACACAGCGGACCCGGTCGAACTCCAGGACCTCTTGGTCGCCCAAGCGGACGACGAAGCCGTCCACATGTACGGTGAGATCGACGGGAACACGACGAATCAGCCCCTCATCGAAAAGGTCCTGAACCGTCTCTTGAGCGCCGACGAGACGGACGGTGTCATCGCCTGGGCCCGGCGCTTGCGGGAAGCCGACCCAGACTTGAGCCTCGAGGAAACGACTGTCCTCGTTTACAGCATCCTGAACGGGCGGCTGGCCTGGGAGGTCATCGACCGCTTTGGGGCGGGTCGGACCTGGCACATCAGTCTGGAACTTCATACGGCGTTGGCACCGGACCCGGTTGCCTCTCGGCGGGTGGCCCGCTGTTTGAGTCGGGCCGTCCCCGGTGCTCTCGTGAAGGTTGCCTTTACACCAGACTATCCGCATGCCCTCTTGATCGCTCGGGACCTGGAACGCGAGGGGGTGGCGGTGAATTTCACCGCCACCTTCTCGGCCCGCCAGGTCGTCGCCGCCGCCCTTCTGGCGAACCCGCATCGGACGAACATCTTCCTGGGCCGTCTGAATCAGGGCCTCCGTTCGGACCTCCTCGGCGAGCACGTTCTCCTGGAGGCCCAGCGGCACATGCGACGGCTTCGGCAGGACTTCGGGGTGCGGACGCTAAACATGGCCGCCAGCGTCCGGCGGTGGCAGACGATCTCCCTGACGGCCGGCTGTGACGCTTATACGGTCCCTTATACCGTCTTGAAGGACTTCCTGACCCAGCAGGAAGTCGGGCCGGAGGCCATCCGTGACTGCCAGGAGATGGACTTCACGGAGTCGGTGCGGGCCCTTCCCTCGGAGGTCGTCGAGAAGGTCGGCGGCTTTGAGCGCATCCGGCGCCTCTGGGAGGTCGAGCCCGAGTTCATCGAGTTTCTCGTCGAACTTCGGTCGGCACCGGACTTCGACCGTCTGGACGGCGAGGGCCTCTGGCGACGGTTTGACGAGGCGGGCTTTGGCGACTTCTTCTATGCGCCGACGGCGGCCGAATGGAAGGAACTCCGCAAGAGCAAGCTCCCGGACCTCGATTCGCCCCTGACCCGACGGATCGCCTTGGACACGCTATACAGCCTCCTGGCCGTCGGTGACTTTGCCAACTTCCAGGATCAGATGGACGCCCGAATCCGGGCTATTCTCGAACCCCGATGGGGGTCCCGTCGGTAGGGTGATGAAGGGGCAGGGTGATGGATGGCTCGTGGCGGATGGCTCACGGACTATGAGCGATGCGCCCACATAGGCTACGAGCCACCTCGTCATGCCGTCCCTTTCATGGAGCATCATCCCTGGGAAGGGGTCTCCTATCCAGCATCCATCGTGGAGGCCATCTATGACGAAACCTCCCCGTCCCATCGTGTTAGGCATCGTCGGCGATAGCGCCGCCGGGAAGACGACCATTGCCCAAGGACTGATGACCGTCTTAGGCCCCGAGCGGGTGACCGTCGTGTGCACCGACGACTACCACAAGTACGACCGCCGGGAGCGGGCCCGTCTGAACATCACGCCTCTGCACCCAGACTGCAACTACATCGACATCATGGAACTCCACATGGAGCGACTCCACTATGGCCAGCCCGTCCTGAAGCCCGTTTATGACCACTCGACGGGCTCGCTCGTCCGACCCGAGTATGTCCAGCCCCGGGAGTTCGTCATCGTCGAGGGCTTACTGGGGTACTACACGCCGATCCTGCGGCAGTTCTACGATGTGAAGGTGTACCTCGACCCGCCGGAAGACCTGCGGCGGGCCTGGAAGATTAAGCGGGATACGACCGAGCGGGGCTACACCGTCGAACAGGTCCTGAAGGAACTGGAACGGCGGGAGCCCGACTCGGCCGCCTTCATCCGGCCCCAGCGAGAGTATGCCGACATCGTCGTCCGCTTTTATCCGCCGCCGGGCGTCGCCCCTGAGGAGGCCGGCCCCGTCCTGAACGTCCAGATCATCCTGCGACCGACCATTCCTCATCCCGACTTGAGCTACCTATACAACGGGGAAGCGCCCCCGGGCATTCGCCTCACGTTGGGACGGGACAACGGTCGGCCCGTCGATATTCTCGAGATCGACGGGGCTGTCGCCTCCGAGCATGCCCACGATCTGGCCAATGCCATTTGGAGCCACTTGCCTGACCTGTCCCCTGTCGAGGAAGAACGGCTCGGTAATTACCAGGACCTCCTGCAGGTGCGTCACAGCCATCCCCTGGCCCTGACCCAGCTCCTGCTGGCTTACCATATGCTTCGCGTCTACACCGATTTCTCCCGTATGCCCTTCGCTCCGCCGATCGCCGCCTTGAGCCGACTCCGATTTCGAGACACCCGAACTGCCTTTGCGACCCCTGGGAAGGACTGAGATGAGTTTCCCGGCCCGTCCGTTCGCCGAAGAGTTCTCTGGAGCCGTCGCCGTGCCCGACAGCCTTCTCCGCCGGACGGCTCACGTCGTCCGGGGTTTGGCGATGGACGCTGTCCAGAAGGCCAACTCGGGCCATCCGGGCATGCCGATGGGCATGGCCGACGCCGCCGTCGTCTTGTGGACGAAGTTTCTCAAGCACAACCCCAAGGACCCGAATTGGCCGGACCGGGACCGGTTTGTCCTGTCGGCCGGCCACGGGAGCATGCTCCTGTATGCCCTCCTGTTCCTGACGGGCTATGACGTGACGCTGGACGACCTGCGGGCCTTCCGTCAGTGGGAGAGCAAGACGCCGGGCCACCCCGAGTATGGCCTGACACCGGGCGTCGAGACGACGACGGGGCCTCTCGGTCAGGGTATCGCCAACGCCGTCGGGATGGCTATCGCCGAACGTTGGCTGGCCGAACGGTTCAACCGACCTGGTTTTCCCATCGTGGACCACTATACATATGTCATCGCCAGCGACGGGGACCTCATGGAGGGCATTTCCCATGAGGCCTGCGCCCTGGCCGGTCATCTGGGCCTGGGGAAGCTGATCGTCTTGTACGACGACAACGGGATCACCATCGACGGCCCGACGGCCCTGGCCTTCACGGAAGACGTCCTCCGACGCTTCGAGGCTTACGGCTGGCACGTCCAACGAGTCGACGGCCATGACATGGCGGCTGTCGAGGCGGCCCTCTGGGCCGCCCGGGCCGAGACGAAGCGGCCTTCTCTCATCGCCTGTCGGACGCATATCGGCTTTGGAAGCCCCAACCGCCAGGACACGGCCAAGGCCCATGGGGAACCCCTCGGAGCCGACGAGGTCCGCTTGGCGAAGGAACGCTTAGGCCTGCCACCGGACGAGGCCTTCCATGTCCCCGACGACGTCCGGGCCTTCATGCGGCTGTGCGGGCAGGTCGGCGCCCGCCGCCAGGCCGAGTGGGAAGACCTCTTCGCCCGCTATGAGCGGGCCCATCCCGACCTGGCGGCCGCCTTTCGGCGCTTCCTTGACGGAGACCTACCACCGGACTGGGACCAGGACTTCCCGACGTTCCCGACCGAAAAGCCCATCGCCACCCGGTCGGCCTCGGGCGCCGTCCTGAACGCCGTCGCTCCTCGGATCCCGAACCTCCTCGGCGGGTCGGCCGACCTGACGGGCTCGAACCACACCTTACCGAAGGGCGAAAAGCCCCTGACGCGGGACGACTTCAGCGGACGCTACATCCACTTTGGCGTCCGGGAACACGCCATGGGAGCCATCCTGAACGGCTTGGCCCTCCACGGCGGGGTCCGGCCCTACGGCGGGACGTTTCTCGTCTTTTCCGACTACATGCGGCCGTCCATCCGCCTGGCCGCTATGATGGGCCTACCCGTGATCTACATCTTCACTCACGATAGCATCGGCCTCGGCGAGGACGGACCGACGCACCAACCCATCGAACACCTGACGAGCCTACGGGCGATCCCGAACCTATGGGTCTTCCGACCGGCCGATGCCGCCGAGACGGCCGTCGGCTGGCGAGTCGCCCTCGAACGCCGGGACGGCCCGACGGCCCTCGTCTTGACCCGGCAGGCGGTCCCCGTCATCGACCGGACCCGCTACGCCTCGGCCGAGGGTGCCCTGCGCGGGGCGTACGTCCTGTCGGATGTCCCCGACCCGCAAGTCATCTTGATCGCTACGGGCTCCGAGGTCGTCATCGCTCTGGAGGCCCAAAAACTCTTAGCCGACCGGGGCATCCCGGCCCGGGTCGTCTCGATGCCTTGCCGGGAGCTGTTCCGGCGACAACCGACGGAGTATCGGGAAGCCGTCTTACCCTCGACCCTACGGGCCCGTGTCGTCGTCGAGGCGGGGGCGACCCTCGGCTGGGGTCACGAAGTCGGCCTCGACGGGGCCGTCGTCGGCCTGGACCGTTTCGGGGCATCGGCACCCTACGAGGTCTTATACCGGAAGCTGGGCCTCACGCCGGAGGCCGTGGCCGAGGCGGCCGTCCGGGTCTTCGACGGCCTGGCCGCTCTCAGCCCCGTCCCGGTGCGGGCCCGGTCGAACCCCCCCATGAGATGAAAGCCATCTTCGGAGGATAGGCATGGATCCGAAATCTTCGGCCCCCAAATACGCCGGTACGGATTCGCGGTACGCCAGGGCCGGGGTGAGAGAATACCGGGAGATGGGGTACTACGACCCCCACTACGAGCCGAAGGACACGGACACCCTGGCCCT
>JAUQPV010000107.1 GCA_030550225.1 Acidobacteriota bacterium
CCGCGCAGAAGAGGGCAAAGGGCAGAGGGCGTCGAGCAAAGGTCGGCACTGCCATCACGGGCGGTTCTCTAAGATGACACCGGGATGACTCCCGGCGTTCCGAAAGATGTTCCCTGACTTTCTTTGTACCTCCGTCACTCCATCCCCTGTCCCTTTTCTACCGACCCCTCACGCCTCGACGGTTTCCGGCGGGAGCTGGCGGACCAGGTCCTTCAGACGGGCCCCTCGGCCTTTCTTCATGACCAGGATGCGGCCCCGGTCGTGGACGACGACGACGTCCTCGAGACCGACGACGGCGACCCAGCCCGACGTGTTGACGACGATGCAGTTCCGGGCGTCGACGAGGGTGGCCGGCCCCCAGACTCGATTCGACTCACCGTTCGTCTCGACGGGAAGCCTCTCCAGGGCCTCCCACTGACCCACGTCGTCCCATAAAAAGCGGGCCGTCACCATCACGATCCTGTCGGCCTTCTCCATGATGCCGTAGTCGATGGAGATGGGGCATATCTGTTCGTAAGCGGTCTCCAGGGCAAACGGGAATCCCGGGTCTCCCCATCGGCGGATACACGCCCGAAGCGCCCCATAGGTATCCGGCAGATACTGCTCCAGGAGTTCTAAGATCCGACCGACCCGCCATAGGAAAATCCCCGAATTCCAGTAAAAGTCGCCCTGGACCAGATACCGCTGAGCTGTGACGATGTCCGGTTTCTCATGAAAGGCCCGGACCGTATAGACGTCGGGGCGCAAGGGAACGTCGGCCTGGATGTAACCGTAGCCCGTCTCAGGTCGCGTGGGGAGGACGCCGAAGACCACCTCCCGGTCCGGTGCGTCGGCCAAGACTTCTAAGCCGATGTCGACAGTCGCCCAGAAGCCGTCCACCGGCTGGATCCAATGGTCGCAGGGCAGGACCAGCATGAAGGCGTCCGGCCCATGGGTCCGCTCCAGGACCAGGGCCGCATAGGCGATGGCGGCGGCCGTGTCCCGGGCCATCGGCTCGATGAGGACTTGCTTGGACGGAATCTCCGGGGCTTGGGCCCGGACTATCGCTTGATGGTCGGACCCGACGACGACCCAGACCCGTCCCGGCGGCAGGACCTGCAAGACCCGCTCGACGGTCATCCGAAACAAACTTCGGGAGAAGAGGCCCTCGATGAAGGGTTTGGGCCGGCGGTACGTGCTGAGGGGCCAGAATCGTTCTCCCCGACCACCGGCCATGATAACGGCATGAAGCCTATCTCGCAGGTGTGGCTCGGCCATAGTCGTCCTCGATGCGGACGATGTCGTCCTCCCGGCAGTGCCCGAACTGGACCTCGACGATGACAAGGAGTTCCGGCCCCGGGTTGGCGACCCGGTGGGCGACCCGGGCCGGGATATAACAGCCCTCATCCGGCTTCAAGTGAAGCATCTCGTCCCCTCGTTGGACGAGGGCCTCTCCCTGGACGACGACCCAGTGCTCGCTCCGATGGTGATGGTATTGGAGGCTCAGGCGGTGACCCGGTCGGATCACCAGGCGTTTGACCTTATAGTTCGGCCCCATCCCCAGAAGTTCCCAGGCCCCCCAGGGTCGCTCGTCATAGGTCGGCTCATGGGCCGGAATCGCATGACCCTCCAGTCGTACCATCTGGGGACCTCACCAGGTCCGTAAAACCGGTATCGGATGCTGGGTGTCGGGTTAGTTAAAACCCTCTACCGAAAACCCGACACCGAATCCCGCCCCCTTACCGCCAACTCGGGGCCTCCAGGCCCCCAGACCCCGGTCCGCTTCCCCCTTCGCAATCCGCATTTCCGGTCACGTCCCCTCTTGCCAGGACGCCAGGTAGGCCCGCTGTTCGTCGGTCAGTTCGTCGATGACCTTGCCCATGGCGGCCAGCTTCAGACGGGCGACCTGCTCGTCGATCTCCCGGGGTACAGGGTAAACTTGGGGTGCCAGGGACCGACCCGACCGGGCCAGATACTCGACACAGAGGGCTTGATTGGCAAAACTCATGTCCATGACGGCCGCCGGATGGCCCTCGGCGGCGGCCAGGTTCACGAGACGGCCCTCGGCCAGCAGGTACAGGCGCCGGCCGTCGGCCAGGCGAAATTCCTCGACAAAGGGGCGCAGGACCTGGCGCGAGACGGCCATCTCGGCCAGCGCCGGGATGTCGATCTCGACGTTAAAGTGACCGGCATTCGCCAGGATGGCCCCGTCCTTCATGCGCTCGAAGTGCTCCCGTCGGAGGACGTGCTTGTTGCCCGTCACGGTGATGAAGACGTCGCCCCGGGCGGCGGCCTCGAGGAGGGGCAGGACCTCGTAGCCGTCCATGACGGCCTCTAAGGCCCGGAGCGGGTCGACCTCGGTGACGATCACATGAGCGCCCAAGCCGCGAGCCCGCATGGCGACGCCCCGGCCGCACATACCGTATCCGCTGACGACGACCGTCGTCCCGGCGATCAGGATGTTGGTCGCCCGGATGATACCATCCAGGGTACTCTGGCCCGTGCCGTAGCGGTTGTCGAACATGTGCTTGGTCATGGCGTCGTTGACGGCGATGATGGGATACGCCAGGACACCCTCCCGGGCCATACTCCGGAGGCGGATCACGCCGGTCGTCGTCTCCTCCGTCCCGCCGATAACGTCGGGAAGAAGCTCCCGCCGTTGGGTATGAAGCGTCGTGACAAGGTCGGCACCGTCGTCGATGGTCACGTGGGGACGGTGCTCCAAGGCCGCATGGATGTGTTTATAGTAAGTCTCCGCGTCTTCGCCCTTGATGGCGAAGACCTCGATGCCGGAATGGACGACCAGGGCGGCGGCGACGTCGTCTTGCGTGCTCAGGGGATTGGACGCACAAAGACGCACTTGCGCCCCGCCGGCCTGGAGGGTCTCGATGAGGTTGGCCGTCTCGGTCGTCACATGGAGACAGGCCGAGACGCGAAGCCCCTCCAGGGGCCGTTCCCGTCGGAACCGTTCCCGGATGCGCCCGAGGACGGGCATAAACCGACGGGCCCACTCGATACGGGCCCGGCCAGCATCGGCCAGGGCCAGGTCACACACGTCATAAGCCATTGGATAGACCTCAAAAACAGGCAATTAATCCCGAACCCCCGCCCCCTACATCAGGCCCGCCGACCGGGCGATCTCGGCCGCCAGGTCCGTCCGTTCCCAGGTGAATTCGGGTTCCTCCCGCCCGAAGTGGCCATAAACGGCCGTCTTCCGGTAGATGGGCCGCCGCAGGTTCAGATGTTCGATGATTCCCCGAGGCGTGAGCGGGAAGAACTCCCGGACGATCTTCAGGATCTTCTCGTCGGGGATCCGACCCGTGCCATAAGTATCGACCATGATGGAGACGGGTTCTGGCTCCCCGATGACATAGGCGAGCTGGATTTCCAACTCGTCGGCCACACCAGCCGCCACCAAGTTCTTGGCGATGTACCGGGCCATGTAGCTGGCCGAGCGGTCGACCTTCGTGGGGTCCTTCCCGGAAAAGCACCCGCCGCCGTGATGGGCCCGGCCACCATACGTGTCGACCATGATCTTGCGGCCCGTCAGGCCTGTATCGGCCCGGGGTCCACCGATCTCGAATCGACCCGTCGGGTTCACGAAAATCTTCGTCCGCTCGTCGAGCCACTGGCGGGGGATGACGACCTCAATGACCTTTTCGATCATGTCCTCCCGGACGGTCTGCATGTCGACGGCCGGACTGTGCTGAACGGACAGGACGACGGCCTCGACCCGGATGGGTGTGTTGTCCTCATACTCGACGGTGACCTGGGACTTCCCGTCGGGTCGGAGATACTCCAAGACGCCCTCCTTCCGAAGCTGGGCGACCCGCATGCAAAGCCGATGGGCCAGCATGATGGGCAAGGGCATCAGCTCCGGCGTCTCCCGGCAGGCGTACCCAAACATCATGCCCTGGTCGCCAGCCCCGCCCCGGTCGACGCCCAGGGCGATGTCCGGCGACTGTTCCTGGATGGCCGTCAGGACAGCGCACGTCTCGTAGTCAAATCCAAACTTGGCCCTCGTATAGCCCACGCTGCGGATGGTCTCCCGGACGACCTCCGGGATGTCCACATAGCAGGTCGTCGTGATCTCCCCGGCCACGAAGGCCATGCCCGTCGTCACCAGGGTCTCGCAGGCGACCCGGCCAAGGGGGTCTTTTTCTAAAATCGCATCCAAAATGGCGTCCGAGATCTGGTCGGCCACCTTGTCGGGATGGCCCTCGGTCACCGACTCCGACGTGAATAGATACCGTCCGCGCTTTGGCATGTCTCGACCTCAGGATGAAAGGGTCAACAGCGGGGCCTCCTCGGAAGTCCAAGTTTAACAGTCCGCCCCTCCCGGGACGTAGCATTATGCCCGTCCCCAAACAGGATGTCAAATGTTATCCCCGGGGGTGACTGTTTCATTTTGGGTGGGTGGATAGGTTGAGGATGGGGGAAACAGCGGATAGCGAGTGGCGAACAGCGAACGGCAAACGGTAACTGTCGCTACTCGCTATTCACTGTCCACTACTCGTTCCTGGGACCCCGTCGGGGGTCAAGCGAGTCGGGATGAGCTTTCCACCCTCCCATCCACCACCCTTGGAACGGTCATCCCCCGCCGTCTGATTGACGGGGCGCCCGGAAAGGCCTAAGCTTTCGTCAGAAAGCGTGGACCTGGGGGAGCTTGGGCAACCAGGCTGAGAGGGTCCCTACGGCGGGACCGACCCCTGGAACCTGATCCGGGTAATGCCGGCGGAGGGAAGGTCCGCTCGAACCTATCTCTCCCTGTATGCCTCCCTTCCCTTCCGGTGTCCCTCCAGGTCCCAAAACTCCGGTACGGGCCGACCCGTCTACCCGGGGCCGATCCCTATAGACGGAGACTCGGGACTCGGCACCCGGGACCTAACTCACGGAGGTGGGACCATGCCGACGCAAATGGAATACGCCCGCCAGGGCCGCATCACCGAGGCGATGGCTTACGTAGCCGAGGTCGAGGGCATCTCGCCCGAAGAGGTCCGGGAAAGGGTCGCCGCCGGGGTCGTCGTCATCCCGGCCAATCCGAACCACCGGACGCTGACCCGCTTCACGGGCATCGGGAAGGGCCTCTCCGTGAAGGTCAACGCCAATCTGGGGACGTCTTATGACTACGTGAACCTCGAGGAGGAGCTCGAGAAGCTCCGGCTCGCCATCGAGGCCGGCGCCGACACGGTCATGGACCTCTCGACGGGCGGGGACCTACCGGCGATCCGACAGGCGATCCTGGCCCACTGTCCCGTGCCCCTGGGCACGGTCCCCATCTACGAGGCCGAATTTGAAGCCGCCCGCAAGCGGGGTTCCTTTTTCGACATGACGGTCGACGACCTGTTTGAGACCATCGAGCGCCACGGCCGGGAGGGCGTGGACTTCATTACGGTCCACTGCGGCGTGACCCGCCATGCCCTGGAGCGGTACATCCGTACGGAGCGGGTCACGGGCATCGTCTCCCGTGGCGGGGGCCTGATGGCCGCCTGGATGCTTCACAACGACGCCGAAAACCCCCTCTACCAGTATTACGATCGTCTCCTGGAGATCGCCCGCGAGTACGACATGACCCTGAGCCTCGGCGATGGCCTCCGGCCCGGATGCCTGGCCGACGACCTGGACCGGCCCCAGGTCGAGGAGCTGATCGTCCTTGGCGAACTCGTCGAACGGGCCCGACGCGCCGGTGTCCAGACGATGGTCGAGGGCCCCGGCCACGTGCCCCTGAACGAGATCGCCACGAACGTCCAACTCGAGAAGAAGCTCTGCCGGGAGGCGCCCTTCTATGTCCTCGGGATGCTCCCGGTCGATACGGCGGCCGGCTTCGACCATATCGCCGGGGCCATCGGGGGGGCCGTCGCCGGGATGTACGGCGTCGACATGCTGTGCTATCTGACGCCGGCCGAGCACCTCGCCCTGCCGACGCCCCAACAGGTCTACGAGGGCGTCGTCGCCTTTAAGGTCGCCGCCCACGTCGCCGACGTCGCCCGGGGCCACGCTCGGGCCCTCGAGCGGAACCGTCGCATGTCCGAGGCCCGCTACAAGCTCGACTGGGAAACTCAGTTTCAGTGGGCCCTCTATCCGGAAGTCGCCCGCCGCATTTTTGAGGCCCGGAACTCTCAGACACGGGCCTGCTCCATGTGCGGCCCCTTCTGCCCGATGAACCTGGTCGAGCACGTCGTCCGCCGGAAGCGCTCGGCCCTCGAGGAACACCCCGTGGCGATGGCCATGCAGACCCCCTGCTAAGCCCCGGGCTGGCCCCCAGCCCAGGACCGGTCGGTGACCTACGATGCCGGTCCACGCTTGATCCCCCGGACCGGGACCGGTAGCATGGGAAGCGGGCGGGGGCGGGGCCAGATGAGCCCGCCACCCACCGGAGGTCTCCATGAGGACCCTACGTATCGTCGGCTTCCTGACGGCGTTGGCCCTGGCCGGTGCCCTGCCGGCGGCCGGTCAGTCCCTGGCCGAGGCCGCCCGAAAGGAAAAGGAGCGCCAGCAAGCCGCCCAAAAACAAGGCAGGACCGTCAAGACCTATACCTCCGAGGACCTGGCTAAGAAGAAGGCTGAAGCGGGTGCGACGGCCGGGGCCGCACCGACGACGGCCCCATCGGCTCCGACGGCGGCGCCCACGCCGGCCGCACCGGCGGCCCCGGCCGCCGGCGAAACACCGGAGCAAATCGAAAAGAAGTGGGTCGAGAAGTACAAGGCCATCAAGATGGAAATCCAGCAGAAACGGGAACGCATCCAAGCCCTCCAGAACGAACTCAACCAGCTCACGACAGGCCTGATGGGCGCTTGGTCCCCCGGCCAGAGCCAGGCTATCCGAGACACGATCGCCGCCCGACAGGAGGAGATCAAAAAGCTGGAAGCGGAAATCCGGGCCAAGGAAGCGGAACTCGATAAGGTCGTCCGGGATGCTCGCCGGGAAGGCGTCCCGCCGGGTGCCTTCCGGAAGGCCGACCGGGAGCTGGAAGCCGCCCGCGCCCCCCAGAAGCCATAGGGCGTCTCCGCAGGGCTGAACGGGTAGGAAAAATGAGGGGATCGGACCGATCGGCCGGAGCGGTCCGATCTGCCGCTTGGCGAAAGGAGACGCCCGCTCAGGCAACCTGCTACTGATGATGGGAGACATCAGCCAGTACTTCCGTTTGGATCAACGGGTCGCCCTCATCACGGGCGGCACATCCGGCCTGGGCTTGGCCATCGCTGAGGTCTTCCTCCAGGCCGGGGCGACCGTCTTCATCACGGCCCGCCGAGCCGACCGGGGGCAGGCGGCTCTTGAGCGTCTACGGCCTCACGGGCCCGTCCAGTTTTTCCCCGCCGACGTGAGCCAGCGTTGGGACGTCGAGCGTCTGTTCGACTGGCTTCGGGGGCAGACCCACCGTCTGGACATCCTGGTCAACAACGCCGGCATCATGCAGACCAAGGACCTGACTGAGATGACAGAAGACGAATGGGACCGGGAGTGGGGTGTCCATGTGAAGGGAACCTTCCTATGCACCCAGCAGGCCCTGCGCTTCATGCTGGGTCAGACCAGCGGGGTCATCCTGAACATCTCGTCCTACTTGGGTCTACGTGGGGGCTCCGGCTTCACGCCGGCTTACAGCGCGGCCAAAGGGGCCATCGTGACCTTCACGAAGGTCCTGGCCTCTCGGTATGGGCCTTACGGGATCCGGGCAAACGTCCTGTGTCCAGGCTTTATCCCGACGGACTTAAACCGCCACATCTTCGAGGAGGCGCCGGATCCGGTGGCGAAACGTCGGGAGATCGAGGAACGCTATCCCCTTCGGCGGCTCGGCGAGCCCATCGACGTGGCCCTGGCGGCCCTGTACCTCTGTTCGGACGCCGCCCGGTGGGTCTCCGGGGCCGTCCTCGTCATCGACGGCGGCCTCTCGGCCCGGTAGATATCAGAAGGGTGAACGGCGAGTAGCG
>JAUQPV010000108.1 GCA_030550225.1 Acidobacteriota bacterium
GAGTCCTCTGTTAATCGTGTATATCATCCCCCCAGTCTGGGTCTACAGATAGTCCCCGATACCTAAGACCCGACACTTATATCTTCACTCTTCAGGGGGCGTTCCAGGAGACGCTGGACGGCCTTCCGGATGGGGTACCCCTCGTAGAGGACGCCGTACACGGCCTGCGTGATGGGCGCGTCGATGCCGTGGGCGTCGGCCCAACTCTTGAGGGCCCGCGCGGTCGGGATGCCCTCGACGGCCATCCGGAACCCCTGCAGGATCTGGTCCAGCGGCTCGCCGAGGCCCAGTCGGTAGCCGACCATGCGGTTCCGGCTGAGAGGCCCCGTGCAGGTCAGGACGAGGTCCCCGACACCAGCCAGGCCGTAGAAGGTCTCCGGCCGGGCGCCCATGGCCGTCCCGAGACGGACCATCTCGGCGAGACCCCGCGTGATGAGGGCCGCCACGGCGTTATGACCCAACTGGAGGCCCGCCGCCATCCCGGCCGCCAGGGCCATCACGTTCTTCATGGCACCGGCCAGCTCCACGCCCCGTCGGTCCGTGTTGCGATAGACCCGGAGGTTCCGTCCGTGGAAAACGGTCTGCAGACGCTGGGCCAATGCCTCGACGGGGCTGGCGATGACGACGGCCGTCGGACGCTCCTCGGCGACCTCGCGGGCGAAGCTGGGCCCCGACAGGACGGCCAGGCGGTCGCCGTCCAGACCGGGCCACTCCTGCCGCAGGACTTCGGACATCGTGGCGTGGGTCTCGGGTTCGAGGCCCTTGGTCGCCGAGACGACCCACACGGTGTCGGGCAAGGCCTGCCAGGCGGGCCGAAAGGCCTGGAGAGTCGTCCGAAACCACGACGAGGGCACGCACACGACGATGCCCTCGGCGTCCTGCAGGGCCTCCGTCGGAGCCGGCGTCACGCCCACGCCGGGCGGAAGGGCGACACCTGGGAGATACAGGGTATTTTCCCGATACTGACGGAGAGCCTCGTAAGTCTCGGACCCATGCACCCAGAGCGTCACGTCGTGGCCGAGTCGCGCCAGATGAATCGCCAGGGCCGTGCCCCAACTACCGGCCCCGAGGACGGCCAGCCTCATGAGGACCCCCACCGAAGACGGGGCTCTTGGCCCCGCAGGATACGTCGGAGATTGTCCTTGTGACGTATCCAGATCAGGAGGACGACCAAGCCAGCCGGTGCAAACGCCGGCCAAGCCACGTCGAAAAGGACCTTATAGACGAGACCGAAGGCCAGGGCCGCGCTCAGCGAGGCGACGGAGACCGTCATCGTCAGGCTGAAAACGATCAGGAACACCCCGAAGGCCATCAGCGTCGCCCAGGGCGCCAGGGCCGAAAAGGCCCCGACAGCCGTGGCGACCCCCTTGCCGCCCCGGAAGTGGAGCCACGGCGTGAACATGTGGCCGGCCACGACGCTGGCCGCCACCCAACCGCACCAGGCAGGCCGGTCCGGCGCCAGGAGCCGCACGGCCAGGACCGGTAGGAATCCCTTCAGCATGTCCAGGACCAGGACCAGGAGGCCCCACCGAACCCCCAGGGCCCGAACGACGTTGGTCGCCCCGATATTGCCGCTCCCGACTTGCCGGATGTCGATACCCTGCCGCCGGGTGACGATCCATCCCCAGGGGATGGAGCCGACGAAGAAGCTCAGTGTCAGTATCAGGACCCACTGTAGCATCGCCCCGCAACAGACGATTGGCTCCGGACGTTTATATCATGCTACCATTATAGGGACTCGAGAGGAGGTGAGTCCATGCGAGGCGCCGGGGGAACGCCCGGTGGGATCGGTATGTTCCTGCTGGGGGTGTGTATCACAGCCGTCGGAGCCTACATGTTCTTGAGTCGGGTCGACGTGACGCTCCACCGGTGGTACCTCTGGGGTTACGACGCCCACGGGGCCATCTTGATCGCTTTCGCGCTCGGCCTGGGGATTCTCTTCTTCAACGCTCGGAACGTCGCCGGCTGGATTCTCACCCTGGGGAGCTTGGCGGCCATCATCTTGTCGATCGTCGTGAACCTGGACTTCTACTTCCGGCCGACGAACCTGACGACGACGCTCCTCATGATCGGTTCCATCGGGATCGGCCTCGGCCTCGTCTTCCGGTCTTTTCGGAGTGCCTCGGGCTAAGGGGCGGACGGCGAACAGCGAATGGCGAACGGGGAATGGTTTACTATTCGCCACTTGCCGTTCGCTACTCGCCATTCGCCGTTCCAGGAGGTGACCGATGCCCAGTATCTTCAGTCGCATCGTTGACATCATCCAGGCCAACATCAACGACATGCTGGACCGGGCCGAAGACCCGGAAAAGATGCTGAAACAGATGATCATCGAGATGGAGGAGGCCGTCGCCAAGACGACGACGGCCGTCGCCAAGGCGATGGCCAATGAAAAGAGCTTGGAACAGCAATATGAACGTCACCGTCGGTCGGCCCAGGAGTGGGAACAAAAAGCCGTCCAGGCGCTCCAGAATGGGCGGGAGGACCTGGCCCGCCAGGCCCTCGAACGGAAGCAGGCCTTCGAGCGAGCCGCCCTGGACCTGGAAAAGACCCTCCTCGAAGCCCGGCAGGCGACGACCCAGCTCCGGAGTCAGCTCGAAAAGCTAAAAGCCCGTCTCGAGGAGGCCCGGACCCGGTATGCGACCTTATCCGCCCGAGCGCAGGCGGCCCGCACTCGAAAGGAACTCGCTCAGGCCCTGTCGGGCGTCGGCGGCGATGCCTTCTCGAAGTTCGAACGTTACGAGAAGAAGATCCTCCAGCAGGAAGCCGAAGCCCAAGCCGTCGCCGAATTGGCCGGCGAATCGCCCTTAGAGGAGGAATTCGCCCGGATGGAGACCCAAAGCGCCGTCGACGAGGAACTGGCGCGGCTCAAGGCGAAACTGCAGGCTCAGGGAGGGGGATGATGGCGGCCATCCGACCGGGTACGTCTAAGACCCTACTTCAAACCGTACGGAACCGGGTCCGCCGGTATCTGCGGAGGATGGTCGGTCGGGACGGCTTCCAGGAGGTCGACGACCGGTTTGTCCTCCAGCGGGGCTCGGCGACGATTCAGATCGTCGTGCGGCCCTGGCATCGGGACGACGCCGTCGTCGAGGCCATCGCCTACCTGACCGATACGGTCCCGGTCACGCCGGAGCTGATGGAATTCCTCCTCCGGAAGAATGCGACCCTCCACTTCGGGGCGTTCGGCCTGGCCTTCGACCGGACCATCGTGTTCACCCACTCCATCGCCGGTCGCAACCTGGACTACAACGAACTGCGGGCGACCGTCGAGACCGTCGGGGCCATCGCCGATTACTATGATGACCACTTCCGGCAAGGCACCTGGCGGGAAGCCTGAAGGGGATTGCGGATTGCGCATTTCGAATTGCGAATTGGGAAATACGAATGGGATGGGCGCGCCGGAGCGCAAGCGTCCTCGCCTGCCGGAGCGCAGACGTCCCCGTCTGCGGGAACGTAGACGTCCCGTCTGCCGGAGCGCAGGTGTCCCCGCCTGCGGGAGCGCAGACGTCCCCGTCTGTGGGGAGGTATCTTCCATCAGTTATTTAGCGCCCCCTGGTCGATCCAGCGACGGATCGTATCGATCTGGAACTGGCAAAGGGGGTCCCGATTGAAGGGCATGCGGGGGGTCTCCCGACCTTCGATGCGCTTGACGAGGCGGGAGTCTTGTGCATTGCCGGGGATCACGACCGGGCCGTTGATGCTCCCCTGCATGAGGCCGCCGTAATTGCTGAGGTCCAATCCCCGCTGGGGGTTGGGTGGGAGGTGACACCCGGATAAGGCGCAGTTTGCGTTAAAGATGGGTTGGACGTGCATGGCATAGCTGGGCCGGTCCGGTGCCGTCCCGGCACATCGGTCCGGTGGGGGTCCCTCATCCCCGCCGGTCGAGCAAGCGGCTCCGAGGCCCGCCAGGCCGAGGATAAGGAATAGGCTTCCGAAGCGATCCCAGAGTCGCATGGGATTCCTCTTTTACGAAGTTTCAACGTGGGCGACGGGGGGCGGCGTCTTCGAATTATTTATTTAGCAATTTCTGTGCCGTGTCTCGAGGGGACGAAGGGTGAGCCGCCCATGACAAACACGCGGATGGACACGGCGTCCGTCCGACGCACGATTTGCCCCTCGCTACCCGGTGCCCGCCGCGTCCCGGACGGGACCGGCATTCAAAAATCTGAATCTTGCCCCCTTGGATTCAAAAATATGAACAGGGTCGGGAACTCCCAAACTTGCGAGGAGGAGCGGTGGGGACTAAGATAACAGCGCCGTTCGGTTCGTGAAAACCTGCATGGATTCAGACTTTCCGACCCTTCGAAAAATCGGTGCTCGGTGCTGGGTGTTGGGTGTTAGGTCCCTTTTTTCAAGAACCCAACACCCAGCACCCAACACCAAACACCCACTATAGTAGTTCTACTGCCCACCTGCCTATCTGCCCAAACGACTCTCACCGGGATGGACGGGGTAAGGGTTTATGCCCAATACACGTTCGGCTGAGAAACAACTTCGAAAGAGCTTAAAGCGTCGGCTTCGGAATCAGGTCTACCGGACTCGGGCTCGGAACCTTATGAAGCGGGTCCTCCGGTTGTTAGAGACCGGCGACGTGGAATCGGCCCGGTCGCTCCTCCCGACGGCCTATCGGGCCATCGATAAGGCCGAGAAGGTCGGTGTATTTCATCGGAACACGGCGGCCCGGTACAAGTCCCGGATCGCCCGACGGTTGGCGGAAGCCCAGAAGACGGCCCGCCCGGCGGCGTAGGCTGGGTTCGGTTCGACGGGTAGAACGGCCTATGTCCGATCAGGCCCCGTTGGCGAGTCTATTGGAAGCCCTCCTATTCGTGTCGCCGCGGCCGGTCGCCGTCCATCGGCTGGCCGAGGTCACGGGCCGGTCTGTCGAGGAGGTCCGGGCGGTGTTAGAAAGCCTGCGGGCCGAATGGGCCGCCGGTGGACGGGGTTTTCAGCTCCAAGTCGTTGCCGGGGATGCCGTCCAGATGGTTGCGAATCCCCAGTATGCCGATTATATTAGAAGATTGCAGGGTCCCACTCGGGTGGACGGTTTCTCCCGGTCTCTCTGGGAGACGGTGGCCGTCGTGGCGTACCATCAGCCCGTGACGCTGGCCGAGATTACCCATTGGCGGGGGGTCGATTCCAGTCGGGCCTTGCGGACCCTCCTGCGGATGGGGTGGGTCCGGGTCGTCGGACGGAAGGCGGCCCCGGGCCGTCCCCGGATGTACGGGATCAGCGACGTTTTTTGGCAAACGCTGGGGCTCTCGGGGGCGGATGCGCTCCCGCCGTGGCAGGCCTTTATACCCGATGCTCATGAAGACGTCTCCGTCGAATGACGTCGTTTCGCCGCTACGCCAGACCATACGTTTGGCCCATGCCATCGCCCGGTCGGGCTATACGTCTCGTCGGAAAGCCGAGGACCTGATCCGGGCGGGCCTCGTCCGGGTCAACGGCCGTATCGTGACCGACCTGGCGACACGGGTCCGGCCCGGGGAGGACGTCATCGAAGTCGCTGGTCACCGCATCGACCCGAATCCTCCGTTGATTTACATCCTCCTGTATAAGCCTGCGGGTGTCGTCTCGACCCTTCGAGACCCCCGGGGCCGAAAGACGGTCGCCGACCTCATCCGGCCCCTGGGCGTGCGGCTGTTCCCGGTCGGCCGCCTGGACTACCTCAGCGAGGGCCTCCTGATCCTGACCAACGACGGGGACCTGGCTCTGCGCCTGACCCATCCCCGCTACGGTTGCCCCAAGACGTATTGGGTCAAAGTCAAGGGCCGTCCCAATCGGGCGACCCTGGAGCAAATCCGGGCCGGCATTTGGCTGGACGGCCGTCGGCGGGTGCCCCTTCGGGTCACCCCGATTCGGTACGCACCCAAGAACACGTGGTTGGAGGTCGTCCTCCAGGAAGGCCGAAAGAATCACATCCGCCGGATGTTCCAGAAGGTCGGTCACCCGGTCCTCAAGCTGATCCGCGTCGCCATCGGGCCCATCCGTATCGGCGACCTCCGACCCGGCCAGTACCGTTTTTTGCTCCCTCGGGAGGTGGACCAACTTCGAGCCCTGACATCGTCGGCGGAAACGGTGTTATCCGAATGACTCACGCACAGTGGCTACCGGAGCACGTCGCCCGACTTCGGCCTTACGAGCCGGGCAAGCCCATCGATGAGGTCCAGCGAGAGCTGGGCCTTCCGAGGGTCGTGAAGTTGGCCAGTAACGAAAGCCCCTACGGTCCGTCGCCTCGGGCTCTGGCGGCCGCCCGTCAGGCCCTCCAAGAGGCCCACTGGTATCCCGACGCCGGCGGCTACTACCTGCGGACTGACCTGGCCCGATACCACGGCGTTTCGCCCCAGGAGATCGCCCTGGGTGCCGGCAGTACGGAACTCGTCCAGCTCCTGGTGACCGCTCTGCTGACGCCCGACGACCATGCCATCGTCGTCGACGTGACCTTCCCGATGTACCGCTTGGCCTTAGAGGTCGGGCGGGTCCCCTACACGGTCGTCCCCTTACGAGACGGCCAATACGACGTCGAGTCCATCCTCCGAGCCGTCCGGCCGAACACGAAGATGGTCTTTCTGGCCAATCCGAATAACCCGACCGGCACGTACATCCCTCGGCCGGACCTGGAGTTCCTGCTGGAGTCCCTCCCAGCCCGGGTCGTCGTCGTCCACGACGAGGCCTACGTCCATTACGTGGACTGTCCCGACTATCCGGACGGCCTCACGTACTACCGCCGGGGTGCTCCTGTCGTCGTCCTGCGGACCTTCTCGAAGGTCTATGGCCTGGCCGGCCTGCGGGTCGGCTACGCCATCGGCCATCCCGATATCGTCCGGGGCATCGACACCGTGCGGTCGCCCTTCAACGTATCCCACGTGGCCCAAGCGGCGGCCCGGGCGGCCTTGGCCGACGGGGCCTACGTGCGGACCGTCGTCGAGGCGACCCGCCGACAGCGGGCGTGGCTAACTCAACAATTGACCGAGTTGGGCTGGCCGCCGTATCCGTCCCAGGCCAACTTCGTATGTTTTCAGGTCGAGGGGGACGCCCGGGCGTGGTCGAACCGTCTCTTACGGGAGGGCGTCATCGTACGCCCCTTGGGCTTTTTTGGCCTCCCGACGGGCCTGCGGGTCACGGTCGGCCGGCCCGAGGATAATATTTTATTCATAGAAAAATTAAGAAAGTTATGGCAGGCATCGGCATGAGGTCCTGGGTGGGGGAAGACTGCGAATTGCGGATTGCGGATGATGCGGTGCGGAAAGGATGATCGGTGGGATGCAGGGAGCAAACCCGGCGTCCGAGATGCGGGTCAGCCCCATGCCTATCCCTCGGGTCGAGGGCCGACCCCTGGGACCCGGGACGTCCTTCAGACCCAATTTCCAATCCGCAATTCGCAATCCGAAATTCGCCATCCCTCCGACACCCAACCCTGAACCCTGGCAGAGCCCGACCTATGGATGAGAAGGCCTTGCAGACCCTTAATGAAGCCCTGACCGAGGTCATGAATCGGTTCCGGAACTTCTTTATCGGCCCAGGCGTCAACATGCGCGAGGAAGCCGTCCCTTTTCGCCAGCGGGAGGAGTTCGTCGCGCCCCTCGTGACGGTCCTGGGCCATACGTATGGCGTTCGCCTCCTGACGGCCGAGAACCCCGACTCGCCGCCGATCCTGGAGGTCAGCGTCAACGTTTACAGTGACGAATTCCAACCGGAACGTTTCAAACAGCGCCTCATGGAGGAGTACCGTCCCGAGCGGGTCGCCCAGACGATCCAGAACTTTATGACCGTTCGGGATGAGGCTTACATAAAGAAGTCCAAGGACCCCCTATTCTTTGCCTCCTTCTTTGAGCTGGACTTCGATCGGGACCTGCGGATC
>JAUQPV010000109.1 GCA_030550225.1 Acidobacteriota bacterium
GTTTTGAGACGAGTTCAAAAAATAAATCCAATACATCATGCCTAAGGCATGGCACAGAGAACGCTGATGGGCAAGGACGGCCTTATTTTAGGCTATCTCGGGCATTCTGCAAAGCCACCGTCGGACCCCAGACCCGACTCGCCGGATTAGGCCATCGGCTTATATTTCGGTGCTGGGCCCGCATGCATATTGCGGATTTGGGTGGCGGGGATAAAGAGGCGCATGGGTCATGGCATGCGCCAGCTCGGCTATGGGTTAACGGATTCGGTTCGTGAAAATCCGGATGGATTCAGCCTTTCCGACCCTTCGAAAAATCGGTGCTCGGTGCTGGGTGTTGGGTGTTAGGTCCCCCTTTTTTCAAGAACCCAACACCCAGCACCCAACACCAAACACCCATTCTGTTTGAAAAATCGTGCTTCCCGGGCGATGGAAAAGACCGCCCGGACGCCACTTGTACGACCCGAACGGCTATGTTCATTCCCAATTCGCAATCCGCAATCCGAAATTCGCGACCCTTTTCGAAATGAATCCCTGGGAGGTGGCTCATGTGGGGTGTCCTATGGGACCTGGACGGTGTCCTTATCGACTCGGCTCGATGGCACCTGGCCTCGTGGCAATGGCTGGCTCAACAGTATGGCCGGACCTTTCCGATCGAGCTCTTCAGGGAAACCTTTGGGCTTCCGAACGCCGCCATCCTCCGGCGGCTGTTCCCGGACCGGGACCTGACCGATGAAGACATCCGGGACCTGAGTGAACAAAAGGAGGCAATGTACCGGACGCTCGTCCGGGCCCATCTGACGTGGCGTCCGGGAGCCGTCGAGCTCTTGGAGGACCTCCGGCGGCACGGTGCCCGGCAGGGGCTGTTTACGTCGACGCCTCGGTCCAACGTCGTCTTTATCGACGAAGTCTTAGGTCTGTCCCGCTATTTAGAGGTCATCCTGACGGGGGATGAGGTCCCCCGCGGCAAGCCGGCCCCGGACGGTTACGCCGCCCTCTGCCAGCGTCTGGGTCTGGCACCCGACCGGGCTGTCGTCATCGAGGACGCCCCGGCCGGGATCAAGGCCGCCCACGCCGCGGGCCTACGCTGTATCGCCCTGGCCACGACCCATCCGCCCGAGCGCCTCACGGCCGCCGACTGGGTCGTCCAGGACCTGACCGACCTGTCAGCCCGGCAGATTCAGGCCTGGCTGGGCCTTTGAGATAGCGAACGATGAGGGGTGAGTCAGGAGGGGCTATCCATTTGCCTCACGGGAAGAAGACGAGGCTGGTCGCCACCTGGCGGATGAACTTGGAGTACGACAGGGCCACGTCGACCTGAAGCCGCCGGCGCAAGACCGTCCCGACGCCGGCCGACACGCCGACGTTGGTCTCGTCGGGCAGGCCGTTGTAAGCGAAGTCGAAGGCATCGGCCTCAAAGTCTCGGCCGCTGGCGGGCGGCCGGTAGTGAATCCGCCGTTCCGGATTGACGAAGAGGCCGGCCCGCAAGGCGACGGGCGTCCGTCGGGCGAAGACGACGTATTCGAGACCCCCATGGAATTCCCACCGGTCGCGGACGAAAAACCGGTCTGGCGTCACGGTCGCCGAGTGCGTCGAAAAGACCCGGGCGTCGGGGTCGACGATCCGACTGTACTGGACCCACAGGACGTCGGCCGCCAGTCGGAATGTGTCCCGCAAGCGATAGGTGACCCCGACCCCGACCCGGTTTGGGACCCCCATCGCCGCCTCGGTGACCTCCAAAGTATGAACAGACCCGTCGGCCCGCTGGGCCCGCATCTGATTGTCCGTCCAGCGGATACGGGGGTTCAGCTCGCCGACGGCCGCCGCCTGGAGTCGCCGGGACAGCCGGAGGATGAGGCCGCCCGTGAGACCTACCCCCGTCGCCCGGTCATCCAGGTCAAAGAGCAGGGCCGTCTGCCCCTGTCGGCAGGCCAGGTCCGGGATCGGGTCGCAGTTGTCCCGCCGGATCGAGCTGAAGACCCGAAGCTGAACGAGCCGGGCCGTCGCTCCGACGTTGACTCGCCCGAGGCGAACGGCGACAGCCAGGCCGTATTGAACCCCTGTCAGTTCGAGCGTGCCTTCGGACTTGAACAGCCGCCCCAACTGACCCCGATCGGGGTCCCACCACCCTGGGACCTCCCGCATGTCCAGGGTGTAACGGTCCTCCAAACGCAGGAATTCGTGCCGAAAGGCCGCGACGGCCCAAGGACCCCTCGGGTAGGTCACGCTAAGAAAGGACGGTGAGGCGACGCGCTCGCCGAAGCGAGTCGGCTTGAGCGTCGACAGGCTGTCGCGGGCCGCCAGACGTTCGATCCCGTAATCGAGGACCTTAAATTCGAAGGCGACTTCAGGCCGGGCCAGGACGACCAGGCCGGCCGGATTCGTCTGGGCGGCCGTGGCGTCGTCGGCCAGTCCCAGAAAGGTCCCACCCATGGCCGTCGCCCGAGCCCCCGGGGGGACAAAGTTGAACTCCAATTGCTGGAAAGACTCGAGGTCGACCTGGGCATAGGCGAAGGCGCTCCCGATGCTTAGGACCATCCCCCAGAACCGTAAGATTCGACCGGTCATGCCTGCCTCCCGAGCCCCGATGCGATGACAAAGGGCAGGATGCAAAATACAAGATGGAAAATACGGAATGCAAGATGGGATTGCGAATTTCGGATTGCGAAATGCGGATTGAGGGTCGGGGGGCTCGGTATGGGCCAATCCGATGGGGTCATTTTGATGGCACGCCCCTGTACGGGGTATCTTCAGAGCGCCGGCCGTCATGGTGGCGTCCAAAGCACCCGCCGCCCGCAGTCATGCAGGCGTCAGTCCTTATGTTCAACCGACGATTGCTTGGATGATGGGGATAGATGAAAATATCCTCGGGAGCCCCGTTACATCGCAGGAGCGAAGACTTCTATGGTGATTGCCCGGGACTTGATTGAATCTGTCATTCGCCAGATCGTCGAGCAGTTCCGTCCCCAGAAGGTCATCCTGTTTGGCTCATACGCCTACGGACGGCCGACGTCAGATAGTGACGTGGACCTTCTGGTCATCATGGAGACCGACCTGCGGCCCGTCGAGCAGGCCGTCGAGATCCGTCGCCGGGTCGATTTCCCATTTCCTGTCGACCTCCTGGTCCGGACGCCTCGCCAGGTCCAAGAACGATTGGCGATGGGCGACCCCTTCTGGAAGGAAGTCCTTTCCCGGGGAAAAGTGTGCTATGAAGCCCCTTACGCGGGAGTGGGCCGATAAGGCCGAGGACGATTAGGAGGAGCCGACGCCCCACGAGCCATGACTTCATCGTGCAAACGGGGGATGGGGTCAGGGCCGGGTCTTCTTGCTTCATGGGCCGATTTCATCTATTTATAGAGGGTGACTCGAGGGAGCGGCATTCGTGCCCCTACATCGACCGGCTTGCCGTGCTTATCGGCGGAGGCCGCAGGCGATCGGGGATGGGTCCCGACGTCTCATCTATCCTCGATGGGTGAATACGTTCCGCTCCGGTGCCGTCTTCGTCTTGCTGGTAGGGGGTCTGTTCCTCATCGAGATGGGTTGCCGTCGGGATAGCGGGTTGACCCGCCCGGACAATGGCAACACGACGGCCTTCCAAGTCCAGTGCGATCCCTCCGCGCTGAATATATCCCGCAACGGTCGCGGCTCGACGACCTGCACGGTCACCTCGACGGGCGACTTCACGGGCGACGTCCAACTCGCCTGTACCGACCTACCGGCGGGCATTACCTGTGAACTGAATCCGGCGACGGTGACCGTCCCGGCCGGGGGCTCCGTTGCGAGTCAGCTCCAGGTCCACGTCGGCCGAGTGAATCCTGGCAGTTATTCATTCCGCGTCGTGGGTAGCTTCACGAGCTCGGGGCCCGTCGGGAGCGTCGAACAGCGGAGTTCGTTCCCCATCCAATTGACCGTGCCGCCGCCAGACTTTTCGGTTGCCTGCAGTCCATCGACCCTCAGTATGCCCCGGGGCGGGTCTGGCGCGACCCTGTGTAGCGTGAACTCGACGGGAGGTTTTGACGAATCGGTCCGCTGGAGCTGTGTGGGTCAGCCGGCAGGGGTCACGTGTGACTTCAATCCCACGTCGGTCGCCCCGCCGCCGGACGGTTCCGCCTCGAGTGGCCTGACGATTCGTGTGGCTGCCAACGTGAGTCCTGGGACGTACACCTTCCAGGTCCAGGGGGCCGGCGGGGGCCGGACCCGTTCGGTCGACCTCCAACTGACGGTGACGGCCTTGGGCGGGGGCGACTTTTCGATCGTCTGTAGCCCGGCGGCCCTGACCGTCCCGCAGGACGGAGAAGGCACGACCACGTGCACGGTCACCTCGGTCGGCGACTTTAACGGTCGGGTCCGCCTTAGCTGTGTAGGCCAACCGGCACGTGTCGACTGCCAATTCGACCCGAATGCCGTCGAGCCTTCGCCGGGGAATCCGGCTTCCAGTCGTCTGACGGTCAAGGTCGACAAGGACGTCAGTCCAGGTACATACGTCTTCCAAGTCCAGGGCATCAGCGGCAACCTGACTCACTCGACGCCGATTCAGCTCACGGTCGTTGCCCAAGGGCAGGACAGTAAAGCGATTAAGCAGTAAGGCCATTGGGGAAGACGTCTTGGGGCGACCCATGGCATCACCTGCATGCTGAACCGTCGGGTCCGGGCCTTGACCCACCCCCGGACCGCCCCACTGCCTTATTGCCCTACTGCCTTTATGGAGATGGGGCCGTGAAATTCCGAAACCTGGCCGAGATGTTTCTTCATTACGTGAGGCAGTATGACCGCCCGGATGCCCTCTACGTCAAGCGTCACGGCCAGTACCGGCCTATCTCGACGCGGGAGTTTTACGATCACGTCGTCGAACTGGCCCACTTCCTGCGGTCGATGAACGTCCAGCCGGGCGACCGGGTGGCCATCCTGTCCGAGAATCGACCCGAGTGGTTCTACACCGACATGGCCGTCCTTTCGATAGGCGGGGCCAGCGTCCCCATCTATGCGACTCTTCCGCCGGGCCAGATCGCTTACATCTTGCGGGATGCCCAGACGGTCGGGATCTTCGTCTCGACGCTGGAGCAGTTGGCCAAGATCGAGCAGATCGCAACTGAACTGACGGCTTTCCTCCGGTTTGTCGTCCTATTCGAAGAGGCGGGCGACTACCGGCCGGCCCTGCCGGAGGGCGTCCAGTTCTTCTCCCTGGAGCGGGCGATGGAGATGGGACGCCAGGACCGGGCCCGCCAGCCGGATTGGTGGGAGCGGACCGTCGCCACCGTTCAACCGGAGGACTTGGCGACGATCATCTATACCTCGGGTACGACGGGCGAGCCTAAGGGGGTCATGCTGACCCATCGGAATTTCCTGTCCAATATCGAGGCGACCCTGCAAGTCCTCTCGTTGGGGCCCTCGGACGTGCATCTTTCCTTTTTACCCCTAAGCCACGTGTTCGAGCGGATGGCCGGTTACTACACGATGCTGGCCGGGGGCGCTCGCGTCGCCTTTGCCGAGAGTCTCGAGAAGGTCGCCGAAAACCTCTTAGAGATTCGGCCGACTATCATCATCGCCGTGCCTCGGTTCTATGAAAAGGTCAAGGCCCGGATTGACGAGATGGCCCGTCAGCTCACGGGGCTTCGGAAGCGTCTGTTCGAGTGGGCCCTGCGGGTCGCCGACCGGGTCGGGGAGCGGCGGCGGGCCGGGCAGGCCGTTCCGCCGTGGCTGGCTCTTCAATACGCCCTGGCCGACCGACTCGTCTACCACAAGATCAAGGCCCGGACCGGTGGGCGGGTGCGGACTCTGGTCTCGGGCGGGGCGGCCCTCCGGAAGGACATTGCCATCTTCTTCGATAACCTGGGCCTGCGGATCCTGGAAGGCTACGGTCTGACCGAGACCTCACCCGTCATCTCCGTCAACACGCCGACGGCCTGGAAGCCGGGCAGCGTGGGCCGACCCATCCCGGGCGTCGAGGTCAAGATCGCCGAGGACGGTGAAATTCTGACGCGGGGGCCCCACGTGATGAAGGGCTACTTCCGACGGCCTGAGGCTACGCAGGCGGCCATCGACCCCGAGGGTTGGTTTCACACGGGCGACATCGGGTACCTGGACGCGGACGGCTTCCTGTATATTACCGACCGTAAGAAGGACATCCTCGTGACGGCCGGCGGCAAGAACATCGCCCCCCAGAAAATCGAGAACCTGCTCAAGCAGAGTCCCTGGATCGAGGAGGTCATGGTCGTCGGGGACGGCAAGCCTTACCCGGCCGCTTTCATCGTGCCGAATCGGGAGCGGCTCGTGGCATGGGCCCAGGAGAAGGGCCTGCCCGTGGAGCCTTACGAGGAGCTCCTCCGACATCCGGCGGTTATCCAGCTCTACGAGCAAATCTTGCAAGACCTCCAGACGTCGCTGGCCCGCTTCGAACAGGTCAAGCGCTTCGTCCTGCTTCCCCAATCCTTTACGATCGAGGCCGGCGAGCTGACCCCGACCCTGAAGGTCCGGCGTCGGATCGTGATGGAGAAATACGGGCACCTCATGCGGGAACTCTATCCCGAAGAGGTCACGGCTTGAAAAAGGGACTCCCCAGCTCGGGTCGACTGACGGACTATCCGGTCCTTTCCTTATGGGGGCTCGTCTATCAGCGGCAAGACACGGGAAGCTTGCGCCTGATATGGAACAGCCTGGAGAAGACCTTCTGGGTTCGGTCGGGCCATGTCGTCGCCGCTACGTCGGACTTAGAGGGGGAACACCTCCTGGACTTTTTGCTCCCTGACTTCAAGGCGGCGATCGTTCCGCGGTACGACGTGTGGCGGGAACTGCCCCTACCGGCCGTTATGGAACAATGCCTCTCGGTCGCCGGTATCCCGGCCGAAAAGATCCAGGCGGCCTTGGAGGCTTCTATCTATCTGAACTTGGGGAGCGCCCTCTCCTGGTATGGTGCGGAATTTGCCTGGACGCCCGCCGACCCGCCGGACTTTCCGTGCGCCGTCTGGTTACCGATTCCGGCCTTGCTGTGGAAAGTCCTTCAGGGCGTGCGGGACGTCGAAACCCTCTGGAAGCAAGTCCGTTCACCCTCGGGTATGATCCGGCTGAAGCCCGACTTCCTCACGGAGGCCCAGGGCCTGGGACTGACCCCCCAGGACGCTTACTTCGTCCAGCTCCTGGACGGTCGGGTCCACTGGGACTACGCCGTTCAGGTCAGCGGCCTCCCCCCGACCCGGGCCGTTCAGATCGCGTGCCTGGCCATCGCCTGCGGGTGGGCCGAACCCTCGACAGCGACCGACCCCGAGCGTTCGACGCCTCCGACCCCGTCGGCGACGGCATCGTCGCCGGCCCAGGAGGCCCTCCTGCAAGCGGCCCTGTATCGACAGAAGGTCTTAAACTTTTACAAAAACCTGGCCCGGGTGTCGCCTCAGCAAGTCCTGATGGTCACGCCCCAGACGCCCCGATCCGAGCTGGAAGCCAACTACCGCCGACTCTTGGAGGAATATGACCCTGACCGATGCTTGCGAGACCCGGCTTTACGGGACCTCCACACGATGGTCGTCGCCATCCGGGATGCCATCCAACGGGCGTATGAACAGGTCGCCCCGACGATCCCCGAAGAGGCGCCGCCCCCGCTGGCCCGGACCCCGACGCCCCCAGAAGGCCTGGGCTCACAGACGATTCAATACTGGAAACTCAAGCCTCGAGACCCGAATGAGGCCGCCCCGACCCAGGCCAGCCCGTCCGATGCTCCGTCGCCCCGGTCGGTCCCGAAGACACCGCAAGAGATCGCCCGCTTCCTACGGCTTCAGGCCTTGGATTACATCCGCTCCGGCGAAAACTGGCAGGCCGCCCGGGCCCTGGAAAACGCCATCCAGCT
>JAUQPV010000110.1 GCA_030550225.1 Acidobacteriota bacterium
AGGTACGTCATGCACATCGTTTTTCTCGGGACCGGGGGTGGCGGGGGCCTTCCCCAGTGGAACTGCAACTGTTCGCACTGCGAGCAGGCTCGGGCGGGTCGACGCCCGACCCGAATGGAGGCGGCCCTGGCCGTCTCCGCCGACGACGCCACGTGGGTCCTGCTCGATGCGCCCCCGGAGATCCGGGCGATGTTCGTCCGGTATCCATTTCTGAGCCCTCGGGAGGCCGTCCGGGGGACTCCCGTCCGGGCCGTCGTCCTCACGCATGGAGACGTCAACCACTGTGGGGGACTCCTGAACTTCCGAGGTCCCATCTCGGACCCCCGGGCCTACGTGAGCGTCTATGCCACGGGGTGGGTCCGCTCGCTGATCGCTCAAAACCCCATGTTCGAGGCCGTGAAGGCCCGATGGCGGGACCTTGCCCCGGGGACGTGGGTGCCTCTCCTGGGGCCGGCCGACGAGGACACCGGTCTCTTCGTCCGGGGCGTCCCCGTGCCGGGCAAACCCCCGACGTACCGATGGGAGGACCACCCGGAGGCGACCGTCGCCGTCCAGGTCCGGGAACGCACGACGGGGGTGACCCTCCTCTATGCCCCCATCGTCCGGGAGACGACGTCCGACCTCGAGCGGGCGGCTGACGAAAGCGACATCCTCGTCTTCGACGGGACCTTCTGGAGCGATGACGAACTGACGGCCATCGACCCCTACGGTCGGTCGGCCTACTCGATCGGTCACATACCGGTCGAGGCGAGTCTGCCGTGGATGGCCCAGCGACGGGCTCCCCTGCGGGTCTACACGCACATCAACAACACGAATCCCCTGAACGACCCGACCTCCGAGCCCGCCCGCCGAGTCCAAGCCGCCGGCGTCCGGGTCGCCGAAGACGGCTGGGCAGTTCGGTATCCTGAACAGGTCAGCCGATCACCCGATTAGGAAAGGGGGCGCAGACGTCCCCGTCTGCCGGAATGGAGACGTCCCGTCCGCCGGAGGGCGTCGGTCTGGACCGCCGGCCGTCCTACGGGCGTCCGTCCCGCTGACTGCCCCCGACCCCGAATCCCTTGGCCCGGATGCCTCACAGCATGCACTTGGGAACGGTTCGCACGAAGGCCCCATACTGTTTGGGTTCTTCCAGACGACAGGACCAGACCAGGTTCCCCTGCCACACCGTCACGTCCGGGCAGCCGTCGCACATGTCCTGCCGGCCGTCCTCCAGGATGTCGACCGGCTGGATGATCATGACGGACTGGAAGTACAGGGGCCGAAGGAGTCGTAAGGGATTCCGAAGAGCCCAGGTCAGGTAGCGGGCGACGACGCTTCGGGCGCCCCGGTCGAGCGGCGACAGCAGGAGACATCCGGACCGCCCAAACCGTAACATCCGGGGGTGGGCATAGGCCAGGTACCGGTCCTTCCACAGGTGGTGCTGGGTCTGGACGAACTCCATGAACTTCGGCCCGACGTAACCCAGGATTTTTCCGCCCCGGGCGCCCACGCGAACGGTCAGGAGCCACTTGAACGAGTCAGGCCGTTCCGTCCCGTTGAGGTAAGCGCAGGGCATAAAGTCGGGGAAGCGCTGACGGATCACGGCCAGGATATCAGTCGATTGAATCCCGACGTTCTGCTCCCCGTCGGCCACGTAGGGGAGGGGATTCAGGTCGACCTTCCGACCGCCGGCGTAGAATTCGAAATTCTCTACCAGCCGGGGGACGATCTGCCGGTAGGCGATGAAGACGACGACGTGGACGATGTCGATGTGCCGGGCCGCCCACTCAACGATGTCGGGGACGTACGGGAGGTTGTCCTCGTAGACCGTGGCGTTGAAGGCGCAAGAGAGACCCCCGACCTCGGCCAACATCTGAGCGTAGTGCAGTCGGAGCTCATTCAATTCGATTTCATTCTTACCCCGCCACTTGGCCCGAAATTGCTTGCTGTCGATGTGGAAGGTGAAGCCCCGAACACCCGCCTTCTTGAGCTCTCGCAAGAGTTCCTTCGTGAGGGCCACGCCGTTGGTGTTGATGATGGGTTTGAAGCCCCGGGCGGCGATCTCCCGGACGATCTCGACGATCTGAGGATGCAGGAGGGGCTCGCCGCCGGCGATGGAGATGCAGTCGGACTTGCGTAAGCGTTGGAATGTGTCGATCTCCTCCCGGACGACTTCGAGGGGCTTATGGGACGACGGCAAGTTCTCCCGGTAACAGCCGACGCACACGATGTTGCAGGCCGACGTCGGCTCGAGCCAGGAGATCCCGTTGTCCGGGAGGGTCCAGGGCAGACGGTAGAGTCGACGGTGGTCCAAGGCGACTGGGGTCATAGCTTCCCTCCTCGGTAGGGCAGTAAGGCACGCGGGAGGTCATAGCGACGCAGGGGCACGACCTTTCATCCTTCGGACCTCGACACTCTACCCAGGGCCATTTTATCTGGGCTGACGTAAATTTTCAACCATATCGTATTATTTGTCTAAGTATTGAGACACGGCCGCGGGGTCGGCAGGGGTCTGACCCTTTCCTTGGTCTTAAAGTTGGGACGTTGGCGCGGTCCGCCGATGGAGATAGGGATTCCTCATCGGTCGGGTAGGTTCGATACAATGGGGTATAATGGGCCGGACGCTGGCCGGAGCAGTCTGAGGGACAGGACGATGGGAGTCAACGGGTTACAGGCGGCGCATGAAGCGATGAAGCGCCTGACCGAGGCGGTCGGTCGGGTCGTCCTGGGTTTGGACCGGGTCGTGCGCTTGACGACCTACGCTCTCTTCGTGCGGGGTCATGTGATTTACTACGGCCCGCCGGGGCAGGGCAAGACCCTCCTGGCTCACTGTCTGGCCCGGGCCGTCGGGGGCGTCAGTGAACGCTTTCAGGGCTCGCCCGACTTCCTTTTTTCCGAGGCCCTCATGACGGCTTTCCCCGACGAGGGGGGCCAACTCCGGTTTTATCCGGGCCGTCTCTTACGGCATGGAACGCAGTTGGGCATCGTACTGTTGGACGAGTTGAATCGATTCCTGCCCAGCACGCAGGCGGGATTTCTGGAGGTCATGCAGGAACGGCAGGTGACGACGCCGGCTCGTACGTTCCACCTCCCTTACATGATGGCCATCGCGACCCGGAACCCCTTGGAGGTGGCCGAGACGTATCCGATTCCGGAAGCCTTGCTGGACCGTTTCCTGATGGCCATCGAGGTGCCCTATCCCGAGCCGGAGGCCGAGGTGCAGGTCCTGGCCGACTCGGCTTATTATGGGGACCTGGGGGAAGTCATCGGCCGGGTCGAGCCGGTCGTGGAGTTGGAAGAGTTAGAGGCCCTGGCCCGGGCTATTCGGACGGAAGTCTACGTCAGTCCAGAGGCCTTTCGGTATGTTCATCGTCTCGGGCAGGCGACCCGGCGGCCGGCTGACTTCGGGGTCGTCTTGGAAGACGTGCCCGACCTGGATGCGCAGATCTTAGCTGGAGTCTCGACCCGAGGGATGATCCACCTGGTCATGGCGGCGCAGGCGGCGGCCGTGTACGACGGCCGAGACTACGTGACGCCGAAGGACATTCATGAGGTCCTCCGGGAGGTCTGGCGGCATCGCATCTTTGTCCGGCCGGCCGCCCTGGTCCGGTATCCGGACCTGGTGGACCGGCTCCTCGGACAGGTCATCGAATGCGTGAGGGGGTAAGGTGGAGGAGCTTACGGCCTTCCTGGAGGTCGTCGAGTATACGCTTCGGACGTCCGTCAGGGCCTCCGTCGCCGGGGTCCATCGGGGGATCCTGCCGGGGAGTACCGGTCGCTTTGCCGGCTATACCAGTCTGGTTCATCGACCCGACCTTCGGCGTGTCGACCCCGTCGCGACCCAGCGGGCCCGGTCGCCCGTCCCCTTGATCCGACGGTACCGTTCGACGGTCGCCGTCCCCGTCGTGGCATTGGTCGACCTTACGGCCTCGATGGCCTGGGCGGGCCGCTACGTCCGGCTTCGGGAGGTGGCGAAGCTCTGCGTGTGCCTGGCTTACTCAGCGTACCGGTTGGGGGACCGCTTTGCCCTGATCGGATACCGGGAAGACGGGGTCTGGTATGTGCCGCCCAGTCGGTCCCCTCGGCAGGCCTGGGAGGTCGGTGCGGGCCTTTGGGATTACAGGCCCCCCGAGCGTTCGGCGGGGGCCCCCCGGGGTTCGCTGGCGGGCTTCTATCAAGCCCTGGCCCTCCTGCCGACCTCGACGGCTTTCGTGTTTTGGATATCGGACTTCTATTTGTCGGAAGAGGCCGTCCGATGGGGCTTGGCGCACGTCTGTCGCCATGACGCCGTGGCGGTCGTCCTGCGGGACCCCGTGGAGACCCAGGGCCAGTTGCGGGACGGCTGGGTTCGACTCATGGATGCCGAGACGGGGGAGCGACGCAGTCTTTGGGTCCGACCGCGACTGCGGGCCGAAATCGCCCGGCGGGTCCGGCAGTGGGACGCCTGGCTGGGAGAGGCGTGCCGTCAGTTTGGCGTGGACCTCTATCCCGTCATGGGTCCTTTTCGGGTCGAGGCCTTCATTGCCTTTTTCCTGGATCGCCGATGTGGAGCATCGCCGTCTTGATACTGGGACTCCCGGTGGCCGTCGAGGTTCACCCCGAGCGGGCCATCGGCTACTGGGTGGGCGACCTGGTCGTCATCGAAGCTCACGTGCGAGTCCCCCGAGGCCATCGACTCGACTCGTCGAGCCTTCATGAGGGGACCCTCCCGGAGTGGCTGGAGCTTCGGTCCGTCCGCCAGGCGTACCGAGGGGGTGTCTACCGAATTCGCTGGACCTATCAGGTCTTTCTGTCGCCCCCGGACGTCATTCCGGTGCAGATTCCGGGTCGGGCTCTGCGCTTGCAAGGGCCCGACGGGGCTTACGAGGTCGAGGTCCCGCCTGTGACGGTCTACTTCTCCCCGCTCGCCGGTCCGGCGGCTGAACCGACGCGGGACTTCACCCCGCCCCGACCTTCCCGGCGCGCCGTTTACGGCCACGGCGGCCTCTTGGCCGGACTCATCGGTGGATGGACCGCCGTATGGACCTGGCGACGTCGGCGAAGGCCCCGCTTGTTCCGGGCCGTCGTCCGACAGGTTCAAGAGGTCCAGGACCCGACCGAGGCCCTAACCCGGCTTTGGGAGGCCCTGGAGGCGAAGGCCGGGGCGGCCCTGTTTCCCCATGACCTGGACCGACTCCTGCAACGCTGGCCTCCGGCGGGTCGTCTTCGAGCTGACCTGGCCTGGCTTTTCGAGCTTCGGGAGGCGACCCTCTACCGGCCTGACCCCGACCCCGAAGATGGGTCCGGAGTCCTGGAGCGCATTCGACGCTTGGCCCAAGACCTGGACCGTCTGGAGCGTCGGTCATGGAATTCGCGCGACCGTACTGGTTAGGCCTGCTTCCCCTCATCCTGGTCCCCCTGGCACTCCCCCGGCGGGCGGCCTTCCGGTTTCCGACCCTACGGGTCGTGCCGGGTGACCCGGCGTCCCGGGTCTTGGAATGGGTCGAGCGCGGGCTGGGCGCGGTCTTTATCGTCGGTATCGTCCTCGGCTTGAGCGAGCCCCGGCTGGTCTTCCGGCCCCGTCTTCGGTGGATCCACGGCGTGCAAGTCGTCTTCGTCGTCGACCAGAGCGCCAGCATGTTTGCACCCTGGCATGGCCGGTGGACGAATCCACCCAAGATCGACGTCGCTCATCGGGCCCTGGCAGAGTTCCTCGACGCATTCCCGACGGGCCAATGGGCCTTGGTCGGGTTCGGCCGGGCGCCCGTCGTGTACACGGCGGGGACGTCCGACCCCCATCATTTCCGACAGGTCTTGCGATTCCAGCGGGCCGACTTCGGGGACACCGTCATCGATACGGCCCTTCAGCGGGCCCTGGCATTGGCCGTGGCGGGCGACTTCTCGGCCGTGGTGCTCCTGTCCGACGGAGCCGGGCGGGTTCAGGCCCCGGACGTCCTGGCCCGGGCCTTTCAGGAAGCCCACCGGCGCTTGTACTGGATCGCCGTCCAGGGACCGGAGGAACCCGTCCCCGAGATGTTCCGCCTGATGACCGAGTTAGGGCCTTGGGGGACGACGGTCCGGGTGTCGACCGGCGGGGCTTTGGGGTCGGCCCTCCAGTCGGTCGGGTCACGGGAGCGCCGTCTCATGGCGCTCGCCCCCTCCCAGTCCCTGAACGGACGACGGTTGGGCTGGGCTCTGGCAGGGGTCGCCCTCCTGGGTTTAGGCGGACTGGGATTCTCGCGGAGGTCCCTATGCGATTCCCGTGGGTCGGATTCCGACGAGTCGTCCTGACGGCGATCCTCCTTGAGGGCGTCGCCTTCGGATGGTCGCTCTGGCAGTATGGACGGGCCCAGGCGGCCTATCGGGCCCTCCAGCAGGGAACGCCGGAGGCCCTCGACGACGTCATTGCCCGCGCCCCCCGCTATCGGGCCTGGGCCTTCCTGGCCCTGGGGAACCGCGCCCTCTGGGAAGCCGAACGGCGGGGGGATCCGGCCCTGCTCCAGGAGGCTCTGCTCTACTATCGGTCGGCCCTGCGGGTGGATCCCTCCCTGTGGCCTGCAAAGAGGAACTATGAAATCGTCGCCCGCCGCCTGCGCCCGCCCCTCCGGAGTCGAGAGCGGGGCGGACCGACTCTGGAATTCTGGCGAGTCCTTCCGTCTTCACGACCCCTACGGCCGACCGATATCTGAGGGGGACGGGTCATGCGATGGGGCCTCTACGGAGCGATCCTGGCCGCCCTGGGCCTGGCCTGGCTCGACCCCGGCATCCAGCAGTCCACACCGGTCGTACATTATCTGGTCGTCTTCGACCTCAGTCTAAGTATGACTGTCCGGGATATGGATGGCCAAAGCCGCCTGGAGGTCGCCCGGGCACACTTCCGACGGGTCCTCCCGACGCTCCCGCCGTCGGCCCGCCTGAGCCTGGGCGGCTTTGTCGGCAAGACCGTTCAGATTTTTCTCCTGGCGGCCCCGACGGAAGACCCGGCCCGCATCGAGGCGGCCCTCGACCTGATGGACTGGCGTAATGCCTGGGACGTCGGCAGTCGGGTCGACCAAGCCATCGAGGACGTTGCCCACCAGATGGTCGGAAGCCCCCTCCGTCTCCTGAGCGGACCCCGGCTGGGAGGTTACGTGCGGGTTCTGCCGGTGCCGTTGAACGTCTTCTTCTTTACGGATGGAGGCGGCTTGGACGTGCGGACGGAACTGCCGGAAGACGTGCAGGCCTGGCTCCGCCGGTCGACCCGCTGGACGTTTATCGGCCTCGGCCGGCCTTGGGACTCACCGGTCCCGGACCCGGACCAGCCGGGCCGCTGTCTGCAAGACCCAGGCGGCCGGTGCTTTACGTCTCGCTTGAACGAAGAAAACCTTCGGGCATGGGCCCAAGCCCTGGAAGGACGCTACGTCCCCTTATCCAGGAACGAACAGGCTCTGCCAACGTATTTCCACGCAGGTCTCCGGTTCGGCGAGCCCGTTCCCGTCCACCGACGGACGGGATGGGTCTTCGCCCTCATCGCCCTGGGCCTGTTCTTGGCCGACCTCGGGACGGCCCCCCGTGTTGGACCGTAAATAATGGAGCGCAGACGTCCCCGTCTGCCGGAACGCAGACGTCCCCGTCTGCCGGAGCGCAGACGTCCCGTCTGCCGGAGCGCAGACGTCCCCGTCTGCCGGAACGCAGGCCTCCGGCCTGTGGGAGGGCGGGGGCGCCCCCGCCCTCCGGCGAGATGGGGATGGAAGACGTTTAGAGTTTCGTTACGGAATGGAGCGGCCTAAAGCCAGGAGGATACCGGGGACCCAGAAGGTATAGACGGCGGTAAACAGGAGGAGCCAACCTAAAAGCTTGGCACTAAATCGACCGTAGGTCGTTGCCCAGAC
>JAUQPV010000111.1 GCA_030550225.1 Acidobacteriota bacterium
AGCTCGCCCGACAGGGTATCCAGTACCGCCGGGAGGAATTCCAGGGATGGGTCTTGTTGTACGGCTTCAGCCGACCCTTCTGGGAGCCCACCCCGACCCTTTAGAGCCCCCTTACAAAGACAGCCCCACTCGACCCTCTCCTGCAGGGAAGAGGGTTTTGTTAGAGGTCCCTAGGCTCCTCTAATGGGAACTTACCGGGAGCTCGGTGCCCGACAAGGACTGGATGGCCGCGCCGATGGCCCCCTCGACGGCCGCCTCGGAAAGCCCGTCGGGTGACGCCGGATACCGCAAGTGAACAAAGAATTCCTGATTTCCCTCGGCACCCCGGATCGGGGACGGGGTGATCCCATGCACGGAAAAACCCAAGGCGCGGGCCGCCTCGACGACCGTCCGGACGGCCGCCGCCCAGTCCTCGGGCCGACGTACGACGCCCTTCCGACCGACATGCCGGGGCGACAACTCAAACTGGGGCTTGACCAGGACGACGGCGTCGCCTCGGAAGTCCAACCGTAGAAGTGCCGGTAGGATCTTCGTCACGCTGATGAAAGAAACGTCGATCGTGATGAGCTGGACCGGCTCAGCGATTTGGTCCCGACTCAGGTAGCGGGCATTCGTCCGCTCCATCACGACGACCCGGGGGTCCTGCCGCAGACGCAGGTCCAACTGGCCGCGCCCGACGTCCACGGCGTAGACCCGCCGGGCACCCCGCTCGAGCAGACAATGGGTAAAGCCCCCCGTCGAGGCCCCGATGTCCACGGCGACCCGACCGGCGACCTCGACCCGGAAGACGTCCAACGCGTGGGCCAGTTTGATCTCCCCCCGACTGATGTAGGGCTCCGGCCGACGCACCCACTCGATCTCGGCGTCCGCGGGCACGCGAGTCCCCGGCTTCGTGACGACCCGGCCTTCGACGCGGAAAAAGCCCTGCATGATCAGGCTCTGGGCCCGGGCCCGGCTTTCGACCCAGCCCCGGTCGCACAGAAGTTTGTCCAATCGCTCTTTGACGACCATGGCCGTTGAAAAATCGGTATTGGATGCCAGTCAGGTTTTCCCAAACACCCAATATCCCGATTCGCAATCCGCAATCTTTCGGGATGGCCCGTCTGCCGATAGCGTCCGGTATCGTAGGCTCGATGGGACTCACCCCATCCGACGTACCCACCGGTCAGATACCTCAGACTCCCAAGCTAAATCTCGGCAAAACATGACCATTTCGCAATTTGCCATTCACAATCCGAGACCCGGCCCCTGGCCGAATGACCAGGGCCTCGTCTCTCCTTCGGGACAGGACCCATCCCACCCTTTTAGCCGTGGTCATCCCCCGGGCTTCCCATCAATATGGTGTCAGGTCCGGGGATCGGACCTTCGGTGCGGCCCCCATCCGACATCCCCACCCGGAAGGTCTGGGTACGCGAAGCCCCTGTATAATTTTGATCCCTTGCTTTACTACAAATTGAATCTTAACTTTGAGTAGGCTCTATATGTAGTACAACACTGGACTCCTTTGGAGTCTGTCGGAACGCGGGTCGGTGTACTCCGGAACACCCGTCTGTAACGACGTCGCTTTCGGCCTCATATCTTTCTCGATGGGACGCCCCGGAATCCCGTAGGGGCCCGGGACGTCGCGGGTCGGCACCCCTAAGGGTACCGGCCTCGAGATGGGGGCTCGTCCGGAGTGGACGGGCCTCCAAGGAGGTCCCATGAGAGGGAGAGTTTGGGTGACGTTGGGTGGGCTGATCCTGCTGGCACGACTCCTCCCCGCTGGGGTCGGGGGCGTCCGGCTGGATCACATCGAAGTGTACCACATAGCGACTCGCTGGGAGAGTGATCAGGGCCGAGATCATCTGGAGGTTCAGAAGGTCCAGAACGGTTCGGAGCTCGGATGTCCGACCCTTCAGGAAGGGTATCTCGTGGTCGTCGTCGAGGGCATCGCCTTCATCGTGACGACCGGCACGGTCCCCTATGAGCCGAAAACGAAACTGGCCGATCACTTTGCCATGCATACCCCGCGCGGTGATGCGCTCTATAGTGCCTATTTCTCCGTGGAGGATGATCGCCTGTATGCCACGGCCGTGCGAGCGACCCGGACGCAGGACGGTTGCACGGTACTCCAAGATTGGGACCAAGTCATCCGGTATCTCGGTCTACAAAAACCTTCCAGGAGGGCCGTATGAGTGAGGAAACGGGAGGGGCGACCAATACTTCGCTCCTCCAAGATCGGCTTTCGGCCATCGAGGCCGAGCTCCGGGACATTCGAGGGCTATTGGAGATGATCGTCGACGCCCTTGGCGAACTCCGCCGGGACGAGTGGGACGGTTACATCGAAGGCGTCTCGGAGGGCTACCGACGTCTTTATGAGTTAGCCTACAAGTGGAGCCTGGTCCGCCCGCCCCGGGACTCATAGCGCATCCCGGTTCGGCGTCGGGACATGTCGCGAACCTGCTCCTACGGGAGCCGTCGCTCTCTGCAGGTCCCGGGCGACCTGTTCGACCCGCTCCCAGACCCGCAGAAGGTTCTCGCCCAGGATTTTCCGGATGTCCGTCTCCGAGTAGCCCCGCTTCAGGAGTTCGTAAACCAGGTTTGGATACATGGACACGTCCTTGAGGCCCGTCGGCAGGGAGTCCCCCACGCCGTCGAAGTCGGACCCCAGGCCCACGTGGTCGACGCCGACGAGCTGGACGACGTGGTCGATGCAACGGACGACGTCCGAGATGTCTGCATACGGGATAGGATGCTCCCGTTGGTACTGACGGATATATTCCTGGGCCGCCGGGTCGCTGAAGCTGAGCCGATGCGCCTGCAGGTACGCTTGGATCTCCCGACGGGCCGCCTCCGACTGTTTACGGTACTCGTCATTGACGAAGGCCGACCCGAAGTTGATCTGAATGGTTCCGCCGTTCTCCGCCAGCCGCCGAATCATGTCGTCCGACAGGTTCCGTTCCCAACCGGGCGTAAAGGCCCGGCAGGAGGAATGGGAAGCGATGACGGGCGCCTTCGTGACCTCCAGGACCTGGTAGAACGCCTCGTCGGAGATGTGGGAGACGTCGACCATGATGCCGAGACGGTTCATCTCGGCGACGACCTGGCGGCCAAAGGGGCTGAGGCCCCGCCAGGGGCGGTTCGTGTCGTACGACGAGTCACAGATGTGATTGCTCTTCGAGTGGGCCAGGGTGATGTATCGGATGCCGCGTTCGTAAAAGTACTTTAGGTTCTCCAGTTTTCCCTCGAGGGGCGCTCCATTTTCCATCCCCATTGCCATCAGGATGGGGCCCTCGGCAAAGCGACGGCGGACGTCGGCGACAGACGTGACGATGGCGAACTTGTCGGGGTGTTCCCGGGCCAGCCGTTCGACGTACCCGATCATCTGTTCGGCGAAGGCCTTCGCGTCGCCCTTGTCCTCGTGATCCGCCGGGACGTAGATCGACAGGAAGGCGACTTTCAAGCCCCCGGCCTTGGCCCGGGGGTAGTCGAAGTCACCGGTTTCCGTGCGTCGGGAGACGTCTTCCCATTTTTCGTGGAGCCGGTACGGGACGTCGATGTGGGTATCCACGAGGATGGCCTTCTGGGCGATTTCGTAGGCTCGAGCGCGCAGGTCCGGGTTCATCGACGTCTTCTCCACGGAAGCGACACAAGCCGCCCATATCCAAAGGCTTCCCACACAGACGGCATAGGCATACCGCATCGGGCCTACCTCTCGGTATTCAGGTCGGCACGGCCAGTCCGTAAGACGAATGGATGACCGCCGGCCGCCGTCGCTACCCGGCCGGCTTAGTCTTCACCGGCCAGGCGTGACACGAATGATGACAAAAATGGCCGCTGCCGTTGGCCCCAGTCCCTCAAGGCACGCCCTACCGGGCCCCCGCCGCCGTGAGAAGCTGGACGATCGGCGTATAACCGTTCTGAATGGCCAACTGAAGGGCCGTCTTGCCCTCCGCGTTGGCGGCGTTCACGTCCGCTCCGGCGGCGATGAGCACCCGCACGACGTCCGTCCGGCCGTTGTTGGCGGCCCAGATGAGGGCCGTGTTCCCGACGTTATCCCGGGCGTTGATGTCGGCCTTCGCCCGGATGAGTTCGGCGACGACGGGCGTATGACCGCCCCAAGCCGCCCAAATCAGGGCCGTCCCCCCGTCTCGGTCATGGACATTGACGTCGGCCCCGGCCCGAATCAACTTCTGGACGACCAGCAGGTAGCCGCCCTTGGCCGCCAGGATCAGGGCTGTCCGACCCTGGGCGTCGACTACGTTGGGCGACATCCCGGCCTGCAGGAACAGCTCGACCGCCTCGGCCTTTCCCCGCTGAGCCGCATCCAAAAAGGCCTTCTCGGTGAATGCGAAACCCATCGCTTGAAGACGCTGGCGAGCCTCCTCGGGGGTGACCCGCGGGGCGGGTGCCGGGGGCGGCGCCTGCACGGCCGGCGTAGCCCTTTCTTCTTTTTCCTCTTTCGGCGACCGGGACGGACAAGCGATGAAGACGAAACTACCGATAAGACCTACCAGAATGACCCAGCCGGACGTCAGCAAGACCGGCCGTCGTAGCATCGGACTCCTCCGCAGACCCAGCCTTTGAGATGCAGGATACAGGATGCAAGATGCGGGATGCAAGAGATTGCGAATTGCGAATTGTGGATTGAGGGGCCACCGTCGGGAAAGGTCCTAAGGCCTCGGTCCACCCCTTGCATCTCCGACCCGGCGTCTTGCATACCTGACGTGCGTCTTTCAGAAGGTCAGCGATAAATAGCTACCTGCTGGAGTTGCCTGATCCCCGGGGTAGGCCCGAGGCGGGAATAAGCACGGGGGGTTATCCCACGCCCCCGAAAAACGGGTATATTTCGCAATCCACAATTCGCAATCCGCAATCCTCTTGCGTCCCGCATCTCGCATCCCTATCTTGCATCTCGAGGACGGCCATGCGACCGTGGGAGACCTTTGAAGTCGTCGTCATCGGCGGCGGCCATGCCGGCATCGAGGCGGCTCACGCGGCCGCTCGCATCGGGTGCGAGACAGCCCTCGTCACGATGGACGTCCGGGCCATCGGTCGGATGTCCTGCAACCCGGCCATCGGGGGTATCGGCAAGGGCCAGATCGTCCGGGAGATCGACGCCCTCGGCGGCGTCATGGGGAAGCTGGCCGATGCCACGGGCATCCAGTTTCGCCTGCTGAACCGTAAGAAGGGCCCGGCCGTCTGGTCGCCCCGCTGTCAGTCTGACAAGGCCCGTTACGCCGAGGCGGCCCAACGGCTGATTCTCTCGACGCCCCGCCTGACTGTCATCGAAGGGGTGGCCGATGAACTCCTCGTCGACGGGGACCGCATCGTCGGCGTCCGTCTCCAGGACGGCCGGGTCCTCGGCGCCCGGGCCGTCGTCATCGCCTCGGGGACGTTCATGAACGGCCTCATCCATATCGGCCTGGAGACCCAGCCGGCGGGCCGCATCGGTGAGCCCCCGGCCGTCGGCCTCCCCGAGTCGCTCCGGCGACTGGGCTTCGAGATGGGTCGGCTCAAGACGGGGACGCCGCCCCGGCTCTTGCGGGAATCGGTCCGCTACGACGTCCTGGAAGTCCAAGAGGGCGACCCCGACCCTGTCTTCTTTTCGTTCGACACGACGTCCGTGACGCTTCCTCAGACGGTCTGCTGGATCACCTACACGAACCCCGAGGTCCACGAGATCATCCGGAACAACCTGCACGTCGCCCCGATGTACTGTGGTCGCATCCGGGGGATCGGGCCCCGGTACTGCCCGTCCATCGAGGATAAGGTTGTCCGCTTTGCCGACAAGACGCACCACCAGCTATTTCTGGAGCCGGAGGGCCTCGACCCCGACGCGTGGATTTACATCAACGGCTTGTCGACGAGTCTTCCCCGGGAGATTCAAGAAGAGATCGTGCATCGCATCCGGGGCCTCGAGGACGCCGTCATCGTGCGCTACGCTTACGCCGTCGAGTACGACTTCGTCCTGCCCCATCAGCTCAAGCACACCCTCGAGACGAAGCGCATCGAGGGCCTCTTCCATGCGGGTCAGGTCAACGGGACGACCGGCTACGAGGAGGCCGCCGGTCAGGGCCTCGTCGCCGGCATCAACGCCGCCCTGAAGGTCCGTCGCCGGCCGCCCCTCGTCCTGTCCCGGCATGAGAGCTACATCGGCATCATGATCGACGACCTCGTCACGAAGGGCGTCGAGGACCCCTACCGGATGTTCACGTCCCGGGCCGAGCTCCGGCTCCTCCTGCGCATCGACAACGCCGACCTGCGGCTCAGCGAGTATGGTTACCGCATCGGCCTCCTTCCCGAGGAGCGATGGGAGCGAGTCCAACAAAAGCGGGCCCGTCTCCGACGGGCTATCGAGTTCATGAACACGTGTCGGCCCGGCCCCTGCCTGAAGCCGGAGCAGACGCACCCCGTGCCCCTCAAGGGCCACGAGACGCTGGCCGTCCTCCTGAAGCGTCCCGAGATGACCCTGGACCGACTCTTGGAGGCTTACGACGTACCGGAAATCGCCGGCCTGGCGTACGAAGAAAGGTACAGCATGGAGCTGGAAATCAAGTACGAGGGCTACATCCGTCGCCAGCTTCAGGAACTGGAGCGGATGAAGAAACGGCTGGACCTGCGGATTCCCCCGGACTTCCCCGTCGACCGGGTCCCGGGCCTGCGAAAGGAGATCGTCGAGAAACTTCAGAAGTATCGGCCCGAAACGCTGGCCGACGCCCTCCGGATTCAGGGCGTCACGCCGGCGGCCGTCGTCTTGCTCAGCTACTATATCGACCGATGGCAACGGACTGGACGGGTCACGTCGTGAAAACCCTCGAACGGGCCGGCCTGGCGCCCCCGTCGCCCGCTTGGACGGAACTCGCCGGCCTGTACCTCCAGTGGGTCGATACCTACGCCGAAAGTCATGGCCTGACGGCGATCCGGGACCCCGACCGCCGCGTCGAGGTCTTCCTCCTGCAACCCCTCCGGCTGGTCCAGACCTTGCGGCCCCTGGGTTTGGAGGCCCGGACAGGCATCGACATCGGGACGGGCGCCGGCGTGCCCGGCGTCGGTATGGTCCTCGGGGGTTGGCGGGGACCCCTCTGGTTGGTCGAACGGGCCGTGAAAAAGGCGACCCTTTTGGAGTGTTTCCTGACCGAGCTGACGCCGATCTTGCGGCGTCACGGCCTCTCGACCGATGTCCGGGTCATCCCCCAAGACGTCCGGTCTGTTCAGCTTCCCGAGGCATACTGGTGCGTCTCCCAGGGTGTCAACTGGTTGGAGAACCCGCTCCGTCGCTGGGTCGAAAAGCGGATTCGAGACGGCGTCCCGATGGTGTGGGTCACGACGCCCCGCCGGGAAGCCATCCGCTTAGGCGGTCGGCCGCCGACGCAGGTCGTCCCGCTGTCCTCTTATCATGCGGCCCTGGTTTGGCTATAATGAGGGCGATGGGGCAATAATGTAGTAAGGCAATAAGGGCTGTCTGACGAACGCTTACCACCCAGCGCCCGACACTTACTGCCTTCTTGCCCCGCCTGCATGGGAGGTCCGTCGTGAACCTTCGAAGCTATCGCCTTTTCCCGCCCTGGGTGGCGGTCTTGCTGACGGTCCTCTGGACCGTCGGGCTGGGCATGACCCAAACCCCGACCCCGCCGGCCGGTGCCGAAAAGTCACCACCTTCGCAGGAGAAACCGGCGCCCCCATCGGAGGCTCCAGCGGCAGAAGCGCCGGCTCTTCCGAAGCCGGACCCCGACTGTCTTCAAAAGCTGGACGCTGTTGGCCGAGAGAAGGAACCCCTGCGGGCCTATCGTGTCGGGACCCTTCAGGTGAAGGGCATCATCCAGCGGAAGAACGTGC
>JAUQPV010000112.1 GCA_030550225.1 Acidobacteriota bacterium
CCCAGGGCGTTTACGGCGGCCCGTCGGACCCGGGCGTCGGGGTCCTGTAAGGCCTGAACCAGGGCATCGACGGCCGCTCGAGACTTCGTCTTCCCCAGGGCCTCGGCGATCTCCATGCGGACCCCGTAAAACTTCTCCTTCGAAAGGGCGGCCGCCAGGGCGGCGACGGCGCCGGCGTCGCCCCAGGCCCCGAGGGCGCGAGCGGCCATGACGCGATCCAGGACTGACTCGGCGTGCTTGAGCTGATAGACCCACTCGTCGGTCGATTTATCCCACTCCTGCTCGGTCAGCCAATGGCGGCCCGGGTCCAGCAGGACCATCCGGGGCTTCTGTCGCAGGGGGAATCGGAACTCGTGGGAAGCCCGGTGGATCAAGACATCGTGGCTTTCTGCCCCGGCGTCGGTCACGATGCGGACTTGCGTCGGAATCCGAAAGAGAGGGACCCAGGGGTTCAGGGTCTGCCGCTGTTCGACCTGCAAGACGAGTTCGCCCCGTTCGGGGTCCCAGCGAGAATCGATGCGAAGCTTCGGGTGGCCGGCGTGATACACCCACTGGTCGAAAAACCCATCCAGGGCCATCCCGCTGACCTCTTCGAGGGCCTGTCGGAGGTCGGACGTCTCGACGGTTTGATAAGCATGGGTCCGAACATAATGGCGGATCCCTTTCCAGAAGAGCTCCTCACCCAGGAGCGTGCGAAGCATGTGGAGGACGAGGGCGCCCTTCTCGTAGCTATGACGGTCGAACATGTCGTCCGGATAGGTGTACACGTTCCAGACGATAGGCCGCAGGTATTCCTGCGATTGTCGGAGATAAGTATCGAACCAATCGAGCCGTTCCCAGTCGTAGGCGTCCCGTCCCTCATCGTGCTCGGCCCACACGGCGGCCATCAGGGTGGCAAAGCTCTCGTTAAGCCAGATGTGGGCCCAGCTCTTGCAGGTCAGGAGGTCCCCGAACCACTGATGGGCGAGTTCGTGGGCGACCAGGCCGTCACTACGGGTCTCCAGGTGGGCCCGTTCGTCGTGGAGGGTCTCGACCCAGACGGTCGTGGCGGAGATGTTCTCCATGCCGCCGTACTGGAAGTTATAAATGGCCGTCTGGGCGTACTTCTCGTACGGATACCGGAAGCCCAGGCGTTCGGAGAAAAAGGCCATGACCGCCGGCGTCTTCCCAAAGGACCGGCGGGCGTCGGCCTCCGTGAAGGCCACGGGAACGTAATACTCGACCGGGATGTCCTCGAATCGGTCCTCGACCTTCCGAAATTCGCCGACGACGACCGACACGAGGTAGGGCACGTGCGGCACCGATTCCCTCCAGTGGTATGTCCGCCACCGGCCGTCCGGGCTGTCCTGCACGTCGACCAGGGCCCCGTTGGCGACGGCCATCAGGGGTTTCGGGACCGTCCAGTAGGCCTCTGTCGTGAACCGCTCGTTGGGAAAGTCGTGCGTCGGGAACCAAAAGTGATTGTCCTCGGCTTCCCCCTGGGACCAGACCTGGACGGGCCATCCCGGATGAACGTCCGGACCGACAAAGTACAAGCCCTTGGACGGGCGACCCTGGTACTCGATGGTCACCTCATCGGTCTGCCCCATCGCCAAGGGCGTCGGCCAGCGAAGGACCAGGCGCTCCCCATCCCGTTGAAACGAAAGGTCTCCTTGGCCACCGGCCACCCGGCGGACCTCCAGGTCCGGCCCGGCGTCTAAGACCCACTGGGCGACCTGCGGCCGGAGGGCCTCGACGCGGTACGTCACAGCACCTTCGATCCACTTTCGAGTCGGGTCTACCTTCAATCGGAGGGTCATGTGTTGGATGTCGACGACCCGGTCTCGGGCGTAAAAGGGCCGGGCCTGGTCTGTTAAAAAGGCCCGCATCGGGCCTTGGAAGGGGTCCGGTTGGAGCGTCGGCCGCGTGTCTTGCGTCCGACTGGCGAGGCCCCCCGGGAGGACGCTAAGGACCAGACCGCCGATGACCCCCGCCAGCCCCATCATCCGTATCCAGCGCTTCATGCGTGACCTCCGTTCGACTTCGTAGCCTCGGGACAAGCAGACGTCTTGCCTTCGGAGCACCGCCCGTCATGGCGATGGATCCCTGGCCCGGCACTGCCGGTCATGCCGGTGCCGGCCTGTTTGGACGCCAGCGTGACCACTGGCATCCACTGAGTAGGACGGGCCATCCTTGAAAACAAACGTATGCCATCGAGACGAGGGTCCATATCCCGGTGACCGTCCACCCCAAATGGGACGGGGCTCATATCCCATTCGAAAGGATCAGAGCTGTTGGGGCCGTGAGAATCCGGATGGACTCGGCCTTTCCGACCCTCCGAGAAAAGCGAACAGCGAATGGCGAGTGGCGAATAGCGAGTAGCAAATGGGGAGATATTATCTGCCATCCGCCATTTGCAAAACCGCGCCCCTCGGGCGGTGGGGAGGGCCGTCCCGGCACGATTCTTACGAACCGAACGGCTTTGTTGCGTCCCGCATCTTGCATCCTGTATCCTGCATCCGCCACGCTTCGACGGGAGACGCCGTCATGGCCGAACCCCGGGTCGCCGTCATCGGTGCCGGTCCCTCCGGTCTGGCCTGCGCCAAGCACCTACTTCAAGTCGGCCTTCGGAACTTCGTGGTTTATGAGAAGAACTCGGACGTCGGCGGCAACTGGCTGTACTCGCCGACGCCGGGCCACTCCAGTGTTTACGCCAACCTCTGCGCCATCACGTCGAAACGCATGTCGGCCTATGAGGACTTCCCCATGCCGGACGACTACCCCGAATATCCGAGCCATCGCCTCCTGCTGGAGTATTTCCGAGCTTACGCCCAGCGCTTCGGGCTGTACGACTTCATCCGATTCCATACAGAGGTCCGCCGCCTGACGCCGACCGACGGGGACCGATGGCAGGTGACGCTCGCTGACGGATCGACGGAGACGTTCGATTACGTGTTGGTCGCCAGCGGCCATCACTGGGACCCCTACGTGCCGACTTGGGAGGGGACGTTCGAGGGCAGGTTCCTGCATTCCCACGATTACAAAGACCCGGCCCCTTTTCAGGACCAAAGAGTCCTGGTCATCGGGGGCGGGAACTCGGCCTGCGACATCGCCGTGGACGTCAGCCGCGTGGCCCGATTCACGGCCATCAGTATGCGCCGGGGCTACTACGTCATCCCGAAATTCGTCTTCTGGGGCCTTCCCGCCGACGTGCTCTATGCCCGCATGCAGGTCATCCCTCGGCCCGTCCGCCAACGCCTCATCCGCCTGGCCCTGTGGCTCCTGGTCGGCTCGCCCCGGCGATACGGCCTCCTGAATCCCGACCACGACGTCTTTCAGACCCACCCCATCATCAACTCCGAGCTCCTGTACTGTATCCGTCACGGACGTATCTACCCCCGTCGGGACGTCCGCCGGTTCGAAGGCCACCGGGTCCACTTCGCCGACGGGACGGTCGAGGCTTACGATGCCGTGATCGCCGCTACGGGGTATAAGATCAACTTCCCCTTCTTGACCCCTGAAATCGTCCAGACGTTTTGGCCGCCGGGCCGGGACGAGGTCCGCTTGTATCTGAACATTTTCCATCCCCGATACCGGAACCTATGCTTCATCGGCCTCATTCAGCCCAACGGATGCTTGTGGAACCTGGCCGACTTGCAGGCCCGCTTGGTCGCCAACTCCATCGTCGGACGCTACCGTTTGCCCGACCGCCTGGACGCGGCGGTCGAGGCCGCCGTCCGCCGCCACTGGCGACGGTATGTCCCGACGCTCCGCCACATGCTGGAAGTCGACTGGCACGAATACCGACGGCTCCTCCGCAGACACCTCCCCCGCTCGGCACCCCCGTGGCGGGACCCGGCCCCGGAGAGATAGGGCCGCATAGATTATCGGGCTACCGGTCGACCCGCCTATCGGCCGACCTGTTTACGGCGGCGGTCCCTTCCCCGACGACGACCAGGTAGGCGTAGGCTTGGGCGTCGGGACTCAAACACTGCAAGGTATAGTAGGCCTTCGACCCCGCCGCGAGCGTATCGGATCGGACGCCCGCTTCACAGGGAGCCTCCGCCGGACAACGCATCCACGTCGTCCATCGGTCAGGACCCGTCCACCGCATGAGGCGACATTCCCGAATCGGTCCGCGAGTCTTCCAGGCCACTGAGTAAGGCCGACCGCCCGGAACCCGGACGACGCCCGTCCGACCTCCCACCAAAAGGCGGGCCTGAGGCTCCGGCGGGCAGTCCCGACGACAGTTCCCGTGACGTTCGCCCCGGCTCCGTTCACACCGCCCGTCCCCACAGACGGCTTCGGTGACCCACACCCGTACGGCCGCCGACCCGCCCGGTGAGCAATCGACCCGATACGTCCAGACCCCCGGCCCAGATTCCCCGGGTGTCCGTTCGAAGGTCAAGCCGCAGATACCCCGTCCGACAAGCGTCCCGTCTCGGGTGACCCAGCAGTCGTCGGCCCGGACAGACCCCCACGTGACGTAGAGTAGGCTGTCCCGCGGGACGACGACCCCGCCCGCCTCGTCATTGACCTCGATATGAGCCGTCGGCGGACCCGAGCCCTGGCAAAATTGCCGCATTTCCTCCAGCTCCCGACGGTTCCACGCCGGGATGAGGTCCAGGTCCTCGCCCCCGACGGCGTCATGCTCGAAGTGGACTCTGTAACCGTGGGCCGTCGCCCAGCGGACGACCGTCTGAAAGAGCTCCCCTCCACAGTAACACCGACACATGACAGGGGCCTCCGGGTGATACTGGGAACAGAATTGGCCCTCGTCGGCAATCTCCAGCTTGCCCGAACGGGCCATCTCGTGGAAAAGGGGCGAATCGGCCGGCCACGTGGCCGGCGTCAGCCCGTGCACGCTCCAGTAATCGACCCGGGGGGACAGGCGCCGCCAGGCGTCGGCGTAACCCGGGTCGTCCAAGACGGCCCGATCGCCCTCCCAGACGGGCTCCGTGTTGAGCTGAATCTGGGCGTCCGGGACGGCCTGCCGGAGAGCTTCGATCAAGGCCTCCAGGGCCGCCAGGACTCCGGCCCGGAGGTGAGCATGGTAGCGTGCCGAAACGTGGGCCTCGTTATAAACCTCAAAGACCCGAACGCCCGCGGCCCGGAGCCGTCGGGCCAGACGAACGTACTCGCCGATGACCCACTGGCGGTCCGCCGCCGATAGCTCCGCCCACCGCTCGAGCCAGTCCCCGCCCACCTGCCGGCCTTCGACGTTCCAACACCAAGGCCCCGGATTGTAGACCCCGTACACGTAAGACCGACTGCACTGATACTTGTGACCTACCGAGAAGACGACCTTGCCCGGCCGGTTCTGGCGACGGAACCCCGCCACTAACCGGCGCACGCGGCGGAAGTACTCGTCGTCCCACTCGGACAGGCAGTAGCGGGCCGTCTGAACGGTCCGCCCGCCACAGGTCCCACCGACATACCGAAGGGGATAAGGAAAGACCCCCAGGCCGCCGCCCTCAGCCTGAAAGTAAGCGTTGACGAAGGCCCGCATGCCGGTAAAACCGTAGGTCCCCAGCGACTCGACGACCCGATCGATGTCAGGCGCCAGGACAGACGGGGGCCACGGCAGGCTCAGAAACTCATAGCCACCCCAGTTTAGGAAGCCTCCCTCAGGCAAGGCGCAAGGGACGGTCGGCGCGACGGGCTGACTCGTGAGCCCCCCGAAAACCTCCGGCAGGACCAGCATCAAAAATAGAAGTAGACCCGGAAGGAGCAATCGCCAGTAGGATCGGCCCCACGGGGGGCCAGAGAGAGGGAGGTGCCGGGAAGGTCGTGAACGCTTCAGGTCCCGGGAAGCGTGACACATTGGGTGAGAAAGCCCCCCCGTGCACATAGTTCGGCACCATAAGTTCCAGGACAGAGACGTACCCCGATGGAAGCTGAGCCGCCCGGCGTCAGGCCCACAGAAGTCGGCTCTGCAAAACACTGGTCATATCGGCAAGACCCACATCCGTAGCCCAAGCATGTAATCCTGATTTCGACCAAACCCTCGTAATCATGGGACGTAAGCTGGCACGTCGTGACCCGGCAATTCGCTTCAGACGATAGAGACCCACACTGCAATGAAAAAGAACCCGTCCGGACCCGCAACTCTATATCGGCCCTCCGCTGGATAGGGCCATTATAAGCCCGGACCCAAAAGGCGTAATCTCCGACCCGGGCCGTCGGGGCGACATTAAGCGTAGCAGAGAATACTTCTCCCCCTCGTTCCCCCCAGTCCTCTCTCGGGATGACTTGAGCGGGTACATTACAAACGACCCCGGGCGGCAAACCCTCACAGGCCAGATAAACCGGACTTTTATAATTATTAAAAAATCCTATAAAGCATTGAATGAACCCGCCGTGGCCCCGGACGACGACCAGCGACGTCGGGGTGCATTCTAAGGTAAAGGCCGTCTCCGCCACGAAAAGTCGCAATTCCTGCTGGACCGCCGACCTATCCTCGGGAAAAGCCTCTATCCTCAAGCTCGCTTCCCCAGGCGACCGGTCTATCCCGACCCCTACGACCAGGCGGATAAGCACTGCCTGATGGCGGGAGACCGTCACGTGACTCGGTTGCAACCGGCAGGTCACACCCAACGGGGCCGCACACTGAAGCCGCACATCTCCCTGGAACCCCAAGGCCGACCGGACCTCACACCGACCCTCCGCCTGGCCGCCAGGCGCGATGACCCACTGGGTCGGTTCACAGGCCAGGAGGACCGTCCCCTCGGACCGCCGCAGGAGATTACAGCCGACCGCCGAAGCGGTCAGCCATATGGACATCACCCAGAACGCTACTTTCGATAGCCTACTACTTCGACCGAACTTCGGTCTCAGGGATCCTGTGTCGGGCGTCCGGACTTGGCGGTCATCGGACCCCCCATCCCGAGGACCGAACGCCGAGACCCCAAACCGATGTCGGTGAGTCGTGACTCGGGCTGGCATCGGACCCCTCTCGCACTCCGCAAACGGCCAACCCCCGGCCGGTCCGGCAGTTCGCCCCCGCGCATCCAGCCCCAGGGGAAAGACCGGATGAATGAAATCGCACCATTTCCAAGTTGCCCACCCCTACTTTGTCAAAAGCGGTGAAAGGGCGACGAACCGCCAGACCCGGATAGAACCATCGAAAAAGCCCCCCGCCAGACGGTCGCTTGGTGATACCGCTAATGCAGCGACCGAATCTTGTTGTAAGAAAGTTGCAATTACTTCCCAAGTGCCCGTCTTCCACACGATAATCCATCTTTCGAGGGCACCTATCAAGTACTTCCCGTCCGGCGAAAAGCGCAAGTCCCCCAAGAATGACGGGACAGGTGGTGTCTTCAGAGTCGTCACGAGCTCCCAAGAACCCGAACGCCAGACCTGGTTGCCCACGACCAGATACTGCCCGTCGGGAGAAAACCGAAGGAGGCCAGGTCCTTCCCCTCTTCTCTCAAAGCAGAACGGAGGGCTCGCCGCCCCCACAGACCAGATGCAGACCCGCCCCCCATCGGCCCAGGCCATGACCCGAGCATCCGGAGAAAATTCGATAGAACTCATCGAGATATGTATCTCCTGGACTAAAGCCCATGTGTCGACCTGCCAAAGCCGAAGGATATCCGGACCATGCAGGCTGGCCAGGTATCGCTGGTCCGGCGAGAATCGGACTTTCATACAATCCGGGCCGGTTCCCAATGTCACCAGCACTTGCCACGTATCGACGGCCCAGACCCGCAGACCCTCCGGGACGCACGCGGCCAGATACCGACCGTTTGGAGAAAAGGCCATCCTCCAGGCAGGTTCGAGGACGACCGGCGCCTGATGCCAAGCTC
>JAUQPV010000113.1 GCA_030550225.1 Acidobacteriota bacterium
CGATCCCCTGCGGGCCATCGCCAAACTCCGGGCCTTACTGTATCGGGCCCGGCCAAACGTCCGGGAGATCGGCGTCCTGCACGCCATCTTCGACCACATGGCCGTCCTGGGGGGTCTCAAGCGGCGGGTCCCCCAAGATAGAGACCCCAGACCATAGACCCCGTACATAGACCCCTTCAAATCCTCCGGAGCTCCACCTCAACGATCGTCCCCCGACGACGGGTATATCTATTTGAGAGTTGTTGGGTTCGCGGGAAGGCGAATGCTACCGACTCCGGACGCCTGGCTTATGGAATCGTGAGGTGGCATCATGTCATGGCCGCCGACACCGCCTCCGGAGGCTATCATGACCGGGTCTACCCCCGACCAGGTGGGGATGCCGAGCTCCGACCCGTCCCTCCCCAAGCTTGGAGACGGGCCTCAAGAGTCTTTCGAATCTCTGATGGTCCAATGGCAGGATCGCGTGATCCGCCTGTGTCGGTACTTCCTGGGCTATGGGGAGGATGCCCTGGACGCGGCTCAGGAGGTCTTCATCCGCCTGTACCGAAGCCTCCCGAGCGTGGACCCGGGCCGACCCCTTGGGCCGTGGTTGTATCGCGTGACGGTGAATGTGTGTCGGACCCATGCGTCTCGCAGGCGGCGCTATCTGCGTCTGAAGTCGATTCTCTGGTTGAAAAGCGCCGACCCGCCGTCCTGGAATCCCGTGGAGGCCGCCGCCGAGCAGGCCGACGAGCGGAAGATCATGAAAGCGGCCCTCCAAGCGCTGACCCCCAACGAACGGATTGCCGTCGTCTTGAGAGATATCGAGGGCTTATCGACGGCCGAGGTCGCCCAGACGATGGGCACTTCCGAGACGACCGTCCGGTCCCACATCAGTCGGGCCCGGGTCAAAATCCGGGAATACCGCAGTCGGTACCTCAGGAGGCCCTCATGAACTGCCGAGACATTCAGGACCTGATCGCCCTTTACGTGGAAGGGGACTTGCCGGCGGCCGAGGTCCCGCGGGTCGAGTCGCACCTGCAAGCTTGCTCGGCCTGCCAGGCCTTGGCCCAGGACATCCAAGATACCGTGCGGTCCCTTCGATCCCTCCGGGAAGAACCGATCCCCGAGGATTGGCTACAACGGTTCGGTCAAGCGATGCAGAAAATTCGGGAAGGGGAGGTCAAACCTCCGAGTCCCAGTCGTTTTTTGAAAACACCTGCCTGGTTATCTGCCCCATCGGTCCGGTGGGCCCTGGGGCTGGCCGCTCTCCTCATCGCCCTCGGGGTCCTGACCCGGCTCCCGGAATGGAGAAGTATGTTGCCGTCCCCACGACCCCCGGAAGAGACGAAGACCGCCCCGGTCGTAAGGGTAGAGGAGGAGAATAGTCCATACCTCTATCGTCACGGGCCTTCGCCTCGGGTCCTACAGAGTCCCCGCATCGCCGGTCGGGTCACCGATCCCCAGGGAAGACCCCTGAAGGGCGCGACCATCACGATTTTGGACGTCACCCAAAAGGTCCTGGCGAGGGTCGTCAGCGGAAAGGACGGGACGTTCGCCTGGGTCCCCAGACCCGGCCAGGTGGCATCCATACTGGAGGTTAAAGCCCAAGGGTTCGCGACCCGATATCTCTACCTGGATCATGAGACGAGCGAAGCCAAAGAGGTCCTGATAGCACTCAATATCGCCCCGAGCCCTGCACGCCGCCCTCAAGATTCCGAGTTAACAGCGACGGCAATCGACTCGGGCGTCGAGGGGGGCGTACCTGCAGGAGTGCCCGGAGGGAAACCTGAGGGAATCCCTGGCGGGGCACCTGCGGCACCGGCCTACGCAGAGACGGCGATAGGTTACTCTAGAAACTATGGAATCGCACCGGAAGCCTGGCAGAAGACGCTTTCCGAAGCCGACGAATTCCTCGTCGTGGCCGTCGAGTCTCCGACTCTTCAGGGTGAGCCGCCCGTCGAGTCCCGGCAGGCCCAACTCCGGGCCGTAGATGACCGAGGCCAGGAAGTCGGGGTCTTTCCCCTCAAGCACACGGAAGTGACGGCCGAGATCAGCGGGTATCTCGCCAGCACCCGGGTCGAGCAGGTCTACACGAACCCCTTCCGGGACGTCATCGAGGCGGTTTACGTGTTCCCGCTTCCCACGACGGCCGCCGTGCACGACTTCGTCATGAAGGTCGGAGGCCGCAAGGTCGTCGGCGTCGTCCGACCCCGCGAGGAGGCGGAACGGATTTACCGAGAAGCCCGGGCGCGGGGCTACACGGCCAGCCTCCTGACTCAAGAGCGGCCCAACGTCTTTACCCAGCAGGTAGCCAATATCGAGCCGGGCGGCGAGGTCCGCGTCGAGATCACTTACTTTGAAACGCTCCGTTACGAAGACGGCTGGTACGAGTATGTCTTTCCCATGGTGGTGGGACCGAGATACATCCCCGGTCGGCCCCAACCGCCGACCGACCCTTCCCGGGAACCCGGGGGCGGATTTTCACCGCCGACCGACCGGGTCCCCGATGCGGACCGGGTCACGCCGCCCGTGGTCCCACCCGGCCAGCGGAGCGGCCACGATATCGACATCACGGTGGACCTGGAGGCAGGGCTTCCCATCCAGGAGCTGGATATTCCGAGCCACCGAGTCGACGTGGAGGACCGGGGGGCCTCCCGGCGGGTCATCCGCTTGAAGCCCGCCGATCGGGTCCCCAACCGGGACTTTGTCCTCCGGTGGAAAGTTGCCGGCCAAGCCCTCCAGTTTGGCGTTCTGACCCACCGGGATCGAGAAGATGGGTTCTTCACCCTCCTGCTCCAACCGCCGGCCCACCCGTCGGACGACCAGGTGATGCCTCGGGAGATCACGTTCATCCTGGACATCTCGGGGAGCATGAGCGGCGTGCCCATCGAGACCTCCAAGAAGGTCGTCCAGGCGACGTTGGACCGCATGCGGCCCTCGGACCTTTTCAATATCGTCGTGTTTGCCAACGGCGACGGCCAGTTGTGGGAACGTCCCCGCCCGGCAACGCCGGAGAATATCGCCGAGGCTCGGGCGTATCTCCAGTCATTGCAAGGCTCCGGAGGCACGGAAATGCTGGCCGGCCTGCGGCGGGCCCTGCGGTCCTACCATGACCCCCGATACCTTCAGATGTATGTCTTTCTGACTGACGGCTACATCGGTAACGAAGTCGAAATCCTCCGGACCATCCGGACAGAGGGCGGCGACGCCCGATTTTTCGCCTTTGGCATCGGGTCCAGTGTGAACCGGTATCTCATCGAGGGGATCGGGGAATTCGGCCGTGGGCGTTCGATGATCGTGCTCCCCCGGGACGGTCGGAGTTTAGACCGGGCCGTCACCGAATTTCTGAAGGCCATCGACGCACCGGTCTTGGTCGATATCGAACTCCAATGGAAAGGGGTCACCGTATCCGAGGTCTACCCGGAGCGGGTACCGGACTTGTTTGCGGGTCAGACCCTGACCGTCATCGGGCGTTACCCGTCGGCGGCGACAGGTAGCCTCCTGGTTCGTGGCCGGTTGGGAAAGCAGGTCGTCGAGTATGAGATCCCCGTCCGATTTCCGGCCCGTCAAGCCGAGCATCGGGCTTTGGCCCCGGTATGGGCCAGGATGAAGATTCACGACCTGATGAAGCGACTCACTGAGGCCACCGAAGAAGAGGAACGGCATCGATTGACCACAGACATCACGGACCTCGGCGTTAAGTACAAGCTGGTCACGCCGTTCACAGCCTTCGTAGCCGTTGACGAATCCCGCATCGTCGGAGACGGCCGCCCCGTCCGCATCTTTCAGCCCGTGGAGTTACCCCAGGACGTTGATTACAAGGGCATCTTTGGGGAGAAGCCTGTGGGCAGGCCGATGCACGTGCCAGCCTGGGGGGTGGACCTGGTAATGGATTCGAAAGGTCAAGTCCGGGTGGCCCGCGTAGAGCCCCAGGGTGCTCTCGCCCGCGCCGGGATCCGACCGGGGGCCGTCCTCGTCCTCGTGGAACGCACGCGGGTCGTCGACCTGGTCCACCTCGAGGGCCTGCTCTTGCAAGTCCCCCGTGGGACCGTGAGGGTCACTTTCACGCCCGGCGGTACGGTCACCCTCCCCACGCCTTGATGGTAGGCCAGGAGTTCGGCAGTTCGGCAATAAGGCGGTAAGGCTAATGGACCGGTAGGTCCATTAGCAGGACCGTTCGGCCCGTGGAAACCCGCATGGATTCGACCTTTCCGACCGACCCTTCGGGGCGGACGGTTTTTCAAGCATCGTGACGTCGTGACGGAGTTTCGAAAGAAGCCGTCGCCGGGGCGAACGGCCCGGGACCGGCCTCGTCACGTCGTTACGTCGTCACGCCGTCACGTAGCTTGAAAAATCGCGCTTCTCTGCCGATGGAAAAGGCCATCCTGACGCCGGGCTCACGAGCTGAACGGCTCTGGTATTTGCCCATCTGCCGACCTGCCTATCTGCCCGACTTTATCCCGCCTGGGTGGCCTTCAGACGCTGGCGCCGGGCCGGTTCGGTGGAGGGCGTCCGGAAGTAAAACCGGTGGTACAGGTACTGTTGGGCGATGCTAAAGACGTTGCTGAACAGCCAATACAAGACGAGGCCGCTCTGGGCGTTCATGAACATGAAGATGAACAGGCCCGACATCAGGTAGCCCAAGCGTTGCTGGGTGGGATCCATCGTCGTGGGTGTCAGCTTTTGCTGGAGGATCATCGTGATGCCCATTAGGATGGGCGTGATGAGGTAGGGGTCCGGGCGGGAAAGGTCCCGAATCCAGAATAGGAAGGGGGCCTGGCGGAGTTCGATAGAAACCGACAGGAGGCTGTAAAAGGCAAACAGGATGGGTAGTTGCAGGAGCAGGGGGAGGCAACCCGACATGGGGTTGACGCCGTGCTCCCGGTAGATGCGCATGAGTTCTTCATTCATCTTCTGGCGGCGGGGGTCCCGCAGGGGAATGCCCTTGTACTTCTCTTGGAGAGCCTTGATCTTCGGCTGGACGGTCTTCATCTTCTCGCTGTTGATGAACATCCGGTGAGATAGCGGCCACAGCAGGAGCCGCACCAGCAAGGTCGCCAGGATGATGGCCACGCCGTAGTTGGGGATAAGGCGATAGCAGAACTTCAGCACAGTTAGAAGACCCTTGGCGATGAAGCCAAACATGCCGTACTGGATGGCCTCGCCGAGCGTCGGCTCGACGGCCGTCAGGACCTCCAGGTCCTTCGGGCCCGCATAGAGGGTCCACCGGGCAAGCGTGCCCGGCCGGAAGGGCACGCCGAGGACCATCAGGACGTCCAGATTCTCTTCCAGATCGGCCGGCGGCGGGTCCGGCCATTTCTGACCCGGCGGGGCACCCAGGACGTGCGTCGAAAAGAGGGCGCCTGGCAAGGTCGTGGCGTCGGGGGCCAAAAAGGCGACGAGGAAGTAATTCGAGTGCAAGCCGACCCATCGGGCGTGCAGGCCCTCCCGAACGTCGTGGAGGTCCTTCTTGCGGCCGACACCCCGGGCCTTATCGTCCCGGTAGAGGCCCGACACGGCATGGAAGGACCAGCCGGCGGCCTTGCGTTCCTTCGCCGTCGAGTGTTCCAGGCCGGGGGCCCACACGAGATAGAACCGAGTCCCCGAAGTCGAGCGGGAGCGGTACAGGACCCGCAGGTCCACCTGGTAGGCGTCCGGTCGGAAGACCATCTGCTTGCGGACCCAATCGACGTCGTCGGCGTATTCGAGGGTCAATTGAATGGACCCGTCCGGGAGGGTCTCCAGATCGGTTCGGTGGAGGGCCTTATCGAGTCGCTCGATGGGCCTTCCGTCGGCATCCAGGATCCGCAGGGGGCGCCAGGCTGAGACATACTGGGGGATAAGCTCTAAGGGTTGGCCTTGAAGGCCCTTGTATCGCAGGAGCTTCCACGACGTCGGATAGCCGCCTTGGTTGGTCACCGTGATGTCAAAGACCTGGGTCCGGACATGAAACGTCTGGAGTCGTTCGGCAGCGATCGGACTCGACGGCCAAGCTTCTTCGGATTCACCAGCCGACGGCGCCGAGGCTTGGGTTGCCGAGGCAGACGGCGGGGGCGTTCCAGGGGTCGGTACCGGAGGCGGCGGAAACCACTTTTGCATCACATAGGAATACAGGAGTAGAAAACCGACCGTCAGGACGACCAGGACGATCCCCCGCTTCAGGGGGCTCCAGTTTTCGATACCCATCGGTGCCTCACCCAGACGACGAATGGGAGGGTCCAGGGACGGTATCCCGGACGGACGGCGGCGGGGGGACGGGGTCATACCCACCGGGGTGCCAGGGATGGCAACGGGCGATCCGCTTCAGGCCCATCCAGAGGCCCCGGTAGGGGCCGTACCACTGAATCGCCTGGTAGGTGTACTCCGAACAACTCGGCCAGAATCGACAGACGGGGGGTAGCCACGGTCGTATCAGCCATTGGTAGAGGCGAATGCCTGCTAACAAGACGGTCCGTATCATGCCGGGTCCCTCCCCGACCGAAGCCGCTCCCACCGCCGGACGATTCGCTGGACGGCGGCCAGAAAAGCGGCCTGGAAGGATTGAAAGGAGAGCTCTTTCATCTCCGGCCGGGCCACCAAGACGATGTCGACCGCCGGCCATCCGTGACGATGTCGCCGGAAGACTTCCCGGGCCCAGCGCTTCCAGCGGTTGCGGACGACGGCCCGGGGCGCCGCCCGACGACCGATCTGGAGACCCAGGCGGGGGACACCCCGGTCGTTGGGCCTCCACCGTAAGACAAAATAAGGCGTGGCCTCCGTCCGGCCTTCCTGGAAGACCCGCTGATAGTCCCGACGCTTGCGCAATCGGAGGTCGGGCGGCCAGGTCTCCCGCCGGTTCACGGTGTCAGGCGCCATCGGCCCTTCTGCCGACGCCGCTTGAGGACCCGCCGGCCCCCGGGCGTGCGCATCCGAGCTCGAAAACCGTGCGTCTTCTTGCGATGACGGATGTTGGGTTGAAAAGTCCGCTTCATGGCTCGTTTAGCATCCGGGAATTCGGCAGTCCGGCAGTTCGGGAATTCGGCAGATAGGCAAGTGGATAGGAGGCAGGCCGATGGTCCCCTTTAACCCCGACTGGTAGGGCCTGACCAGACATCAAGATGACTCTCTGAAGTCGGGGCCTCGACGCCCGCCGGAGGCGAGTAGCCTCGAGAAGAAGCCCACCCTGCTCTGCCCATCTGTCTTATTCCCGAACTGCCGAACTCCCGAATTGCCGAATTGCCGAACTCTCGAACTGCCGAATCCCCGAGTGACCTTACGGCTTCGTCTTACGCCTTAGTATAATAAGGGCTGTTCGGCCCCTCGGCAACCGGGCCGTTGAACAGCCGGATCGGCGGAGGTATCCATGTGGCCGTACGAGACGCCTATCGTCTGGCAGGTGGAAGATCATACGGTCTGGATGATCGACCAGCGGTACCTGCCCCATCGGGAGGACGTCTACGTCGCCCGGAGCTATGAAGACGTGGCCCGGGCGATTCAGACGATGGTCATCCGGGGGGCACCGGCCATCGGCGTGGCGGCGGCCATGGGCGTCGCCTTGGCTTTCCGGGACGCTTCGGCCGTGCCGGCCGACCCGGCGGCCCGGCGGGCCTACTTCCGACGGGTCGCCGAGACCCTCCGGCAGACCCGGCCGACGGCCGTCAATCTGACGTGGGCCCTTCGCCGGATGGAACGAGTCCTGGAGGCTCATCTGGACGCACCGCCCGACGAGCTGTTCCGGCACCTCCGGGCGGAAGCCCTGGAGATTCAGGTCGAGGACGTTGCTCTCAACCGCCGGATCGGCGAGTATGGCGCCCAG
>JAUQPV010000114.1 GCA_030550225.1 Acidobacteriota bacterium
GGCCATACGCCGGGAAGCGTGTGCCTCCAGGTCGACCGCCATCTCTTCACGGGGGATACGCTGTTTGCCGGGACGGTCGGGCGGACGGACCTGCCGGGCGGGTCCTACGAGACCCTCCTGCAGTCGATCATGACCCGCATCGTCCCCCTGGGGGACGACGTCGTGATCCATCCGGGCCACGGCCCTGAGTCGACCGTCGGCCGGGAGCGCCTGGTCAATCCGTTCCTTCAACTCCCATACGTGCCGTTGTAAATGCGGGTGCTGGGTGTCGGGTGTTCGGTGTTCGGGACGGGGTGTGATAAAGCCGTTCGGCCCGTGAGAATCCGGATGGACTCGGCCTTTCCGACCCTTCGAGAAGGGCGAACGGCGAATAGCTCCCGACCTGCCTAGCGGCCCGAGACCGTTGCTTGTTACTTCGTCACTTTACAAAACCGTGCCCCTCGAGCAGTGGGGAGGGCCGTCCCGATACGATTCTTACGAACTGAACGGCTCTGTTAAGGCGCCGAGGCGACCATGAGGCATCCGGTATCCGGCCATCCCGTCTGGGAGGTCGTCATCGAGTTCCACCGGCCGGAGATGGAAGAGTGGTTTGTCGAGCGGGTCACGGCCCTGCAGCACGTCGGGATGTACTGGACCGTCCGGGGGCCTATTCTCTCCGCCCACGTGTTCACGGATGCACCCCCCGAGGCCCGATCGCTCTGGTCGGAGCTGGCCCGCCGGGACCCGGAAGTCCAGGTCCGTCGGCGGATCTTGAAGTATCGGGACTGGCAAAAGCAGTGGCAACGTCGATGGCGACCCATTCGGGTCGGCCGCCGGTGGCTCGTCCTGCCCCCGTGGCGGGAGGTCCGCCCTCAGGACCGGGATCGCCTTCCGATCCGGATCGAGCCCCGGCGGGCCTTTGGGACGGGCCTCCACGAGACGACTCAGCTCATGCTCCGTTGGATGGAGACCCTGGACTTTGAGGGTCGGACTGTCGCCGACGTCGGGACCGGCACGGGCGTCCTGTCCATCGCCGCCGCTCGGGCCGGTGCCCGGAAGGTTTACGCCCTGGACATCGATGCGGAAGCCGTCGAGGAAGCCCAGTCGAACGTGCGTCTCAACGGTCTGACGGACCGAATCGAGTGCCTTGCGGGGTCTTTCGAGAAGCTGTCCGACGGGTCGGTCGACATCCTGTTGGCCAATCTGGAGTTGGAGCCCCTGATCGAGGCCATCCCGGCGGCCGCCCGAGTCCTGCGGCCCGAGGGCGTGTGGCTGGTCAGCGGCATCTTCCGGGACCACGGGGACGTCTTTCAGGCCGCCGTCCGTTCGAGCCCCTTCCGCATCACGGGCCGACGCCGCCGGGGCGAGTGGATGAGCTACCGGCTTACCACCAGAAGGAGAGGCCCCCGGTGAACGTCCAGCCGCTCAGGTCGATCGGCTGAAAGCTCGGGTCGAACTGGGGCCCGAGCTTGCCGTTTAGGCCGGTATACTTGGCCTCCCAGTCCAGGGTCGCCCGCCGGCCGATGGGGATTTGCAGGCCCGCCATCACGTGCCATCCCAGGTCCTGACCCTCGGCCCGGAAGTCACCGAAGTCGATGAAGGCGTTTCGCCGGCCGCGGTTGAACACAAAGTCACCCGTCTCGGCGTACCGCCAGAAGTAGATGCCCAGGCCGCCGCCGACGTACGGGATGGCCCTCCGGCGGGTGCGACCCAGGGGCAAGAACTTGAGGCTGGCCTCGACGGGAACGATGCTGAGTTGGATGGTCCGTACGATGGGTGTGCCGTCCGGATACACGTAATCCCGGTCCTCGACGTCTCGGTCCCGCTCATAGAAAGACACGGCCACGGCGGCGTTGAACCACCGGCCGGCAAAGAGGTCATATCCGACGCCCAGGGTGCCGCCGACCATCTGGCCGGTCGTCAAAGTCGTCTCTTGCCGGTTGAGGTCCCAGATGTCGCTCTTCCCCCGGGGGACGAAGACGCCCAGGCGGACCGAGAGCGTATCGGCCCAGGCCGGAGACGTCAGGAGTATCGGGCTGGCCATGAGACCCCATAGGATTCGACGCATCGTGTACCTCCTATCGGCAATTCGGCAGTTCGGGAATCCGCAGTTGATAGTGCTTTGTCCATCTCAAAGTTTGTAGTAGCGCAATTTATTGCGCTTTTCATGCGGCGACGCGGCGCCGCACTACAAACATCAAATCAAAAATGGATGAAGCAGTAGTCTGGAGGTCGGCAGATGGATCGTTCGGCAATTGGGGGATGAAGCAGGTACCCGAGGCCTTCTATCTTGGGATGAGGACATTCGTGGACCTCTCACAAAGGGCTGGATGCTTGATTCATCCCCCATCGATTCATCCATCTACCGGCCGAATTGCCCATCTGCCGAACTCCCGGATTGCTGAATTCCTATAGCAAATGCAGTGCCAAACCCGGACGGTGCCTGAATACCGGGTCGGTGAGGTCCCGGTCGACTCGAGCGTTCCCCCGTCGGGGACACCTGTCCCATGAGGCGGTCAGGGCGGGACCGAAGGACCCCTTCAGCCTCCTTCCAGGGACTCCGCTCTTTCTCTATAATCCCATTAAGACCGAGGTTCTGACGAGACTCGACTCCTTACCTTTCTTTCCCTTCTGTCTTCTTTTCCGTGACTGCCCGACTGCCGGGTGAGCGGACTCCCGAATTGCCGGATTGCCGAATTCCCGCATCCGGGAGCGGACGATGGACCCGACGCTCATGGAGACCTTACGGGTTGCCAAGGAGATCCTGCAGGGGCACAAGACCCTCACGTTAGTCAGTTCGGCCGACGGTCGGGTCTGGGCCGGGAAGGTCTATTACGGGGAAGAGGACGGCTACATCTATGTGGCCCTCGAGCAGGGCCGGAACTACCGGAACATCGTGGCGAACCCCCGGGTATTTTTCGTCATCGAGCACAGTATCCCGGACCGGTTCATCCAGGGCGAGGGTATCGCCGAGCGGCTTGGGCCTATCGAGGAGCGACCCGAGCGGCACATCATCTTTCGGAACGCTCTTGAGCTGGTCGTCTTTGCCAAGTCCTTTCCCGGCGTCGAGGTCTTTCGCATCCGGCCGACGCGCCTGTACGTGTCAGACTTCACGGGGGTCTGGAAGCCCCGGGCCGAGGTCGAGGTCACCGACGAGGTCCTGCGAGTCTTCCAAACGGAGCTCAAGACGCGGGTGCCGGCCTGGAAGGTCTACTGGAAGGCCACCCGGCCCTTTGCCTTCACGGTGACGGTCATGCCGGTCCTGCTGGGGGCCCTGATGGCGCCTCGATTTTCGTGGGTCTGGTTCCTGCTAACCTTTCTGGGGGCTTTGCTCCTGCACGCCGGGGTGAACGTCATCAGCGATGCCTTCGACTACCGACGGGGCGTCGATACGTGGCGGGTCCTCGGCTCAAGCCGGGTCCTGGTCGACGGCCTGATGGCGCCCGGTGCCCACCTGCGGTGGGGCCTCTGGCTGTTCGGCCTGGGATGCCTGACGGGGTTGGTCTTGACCTATTTCCGAGGCTGGCCGGTCTTGGCCTTCGGATTGGTCGGGGCCGTCCTGGGTTTCTTCTACACGGCCCCGCCCCTGGGCCTCAAGTACTGGGGTCTCGGCGACTTGGCCGTCTTCCTGGCCTTCGGGCCTCTGATGGCGATGGGGGCATACTACGTGCAGGCGCAGGAGATATCGTGGCGGTTGGCGTGGCTGGCCGTGCCCATCGGCCTTCTGACGATCGCCATCCTCCACGGTAATAACTTCCGGGACGTCTGGGAGGACGCCCGGGCCGGCTACCGGACGCTGGCCGGCCTCTTGGGACCCCGGGGCTCCAGCCTGTACTACCTGACCCTGGTCGGTGGGGCCTATGCCGCTACAGTCGTGTTCGTCGTCCTGGGCTGGCTTCCGATATGGACCTTGCTGGTATTTGGGACCATACCTTATGCTTGGCGGAACATCCGGGTCGCCTTTCAGCCAGCCCGGGTTGCCTTTACGTTCTTGGACCTCCTGACGGCCCAGCTCCACATGCTGTTCGGGCTGGCCCTGATCGGGGGTCTTCTGCTGGGCCGATGGGTCCGGCTGTAAAATCCGGCCGTGAGGGCAGGCGTCCCGTCTGGGGGAAGGAAGTAGACACCGGCATGACCGCCGGTTCTCTAAGGATGACACCGCCATAACTGGCGGTGTTGAGATAGGATGGACGCCGCCATGACTGGCGGCGCCAGGACAGGATGACACCGGCATGACTGCCGGTGTTCCGAGGGTAGAGGGTGGGGTACCGACCTGCCCATCTGCCGGATTCCCGAACTGCCGAATTCCCGAATCCGGGAGGTCGATCATGTCCGGACAGGTGACCGTCACGTGGTTGGGCCATGCGGCCTTTCGGGTCGTCTCGCCGGGCGGCCGGGTGGTCCTGTTCGACCCCTGGCTGGACAATCCGAAGTGCCCGCCCCAATGGAAAAATCTGGACCGAGTCGACCTAATCCTGCCGACCCACGGCCACTTTGACCACCTGGGGAATACGGTCGAGTTGGCCAAGAAGCACGACGCCAAGGTCGTCGCCATCTATGAGATATCCGTTTGGTTAGAGTCGAAAGGCGTCTCGACGGTCATCGGGGCGAACAAGGGCGGCACGGTCGAGGTCGACGGCCTGCGGGTCACGATGGTCTCGGCGGATCACAGTAGCGGGATCGCCGAAGGTGGCCAAGTCGCCTACGGTGGAGACCCCGTCGGCTTCGTCGTCCAGCTTGAGAACGGCTTCCGTATCTATCATGCCGGGGACACGAACGTCTTTGGGGATATGCGTCTCATCGGCCGACTCTACCGGCCGGACCTGGCCCTGCTCCCCATCGGGGGCCACTTCACGATGGGGCCTCTCGAGGCGGCCGAGGCGATTCGCCTGCTGGGCGTCTCCCGGGTCATCCCGATGCACTACGGGACGTTTCCGCTCTTGGCCGGCACGCCGGACCAGCTCCGGGAGTTCACGCGTGACGTCCCGGGCTTGCAGATCTATGCCCTTCAGCCCGGTGAGTCCGTCACGTTCTGAGACTCGGAGGTCCATGCGAATGGGACGGATCGAGGGGCCGTGGGACGATTGGGACCGGGTCCGGGACCGAGTCTACCGCTTCGCCCGGGTGACGCCCCTATGGGAATGCGAGGGCCTGGGCCTGAAACTGGAGAACCTGCAGGTCACGGGGTCCTTTAAGGTCCGGGGCGTGTCCAACTTCTTGGGCAAGCACGAGGCGGCGGGCCGGGCCGGTGTCGTCACGGGTTCGTCGGGCAACCACGGCCAGGCCCTGGCGTACGTGGCCCACCGGATGGGCTTTCCGGCCGTCGTGGTCGTTCCCGAGGACGTCAGCCCCGTGAAGGCCGAGCGGATCGTTCGCTACGGGGCCGAGCTGGTCTACTGGGGTCGGACCTCGGAGGAGCGTATCGAAAAGGCTCGGGCCGTCGCCCGGGACCGAGGTCTCCTGGAGGTCCCGCCATTCGACCATCCGGATATCCTCCAGGGTCAGGGTACTATCGGACTGGAACTCCTGGAACAGGTCCCGGACGTCGGGACCGTATACGTGCCGGTCAGCGGCGGGGGTCTTATCAGCGGGGTCGCCCTGGCCCTAAAGACGTTCCGGCCGGCGGTCCGGGTCGTCGGCGTGGAGCCGGCCGGCCTCCGACGCTTCTATGCCTCGGTCCAGGCCGGCCGGCCCACGGAGGTCCCTTGGACGGCGACCGTCGCCGACGGCCTGCGGGTGACCCGGCCCGGGCAGTGGACCTGGGCCGTGGCCAGCCGCCTCGTGGACGATTGGGTCGCCGTCACCGACGAAGAGATCCTGGGCGCCCTGCGGTGGCTCTGGACGGAGGTCCGGGTCGTCGCTGAGCCGTCCGGGGCGGCGGCTGTGGCGGCGGCCCGTCGGGACGGCGGTCCCCCACCCGTCGTGGCCGTCGTCAGTGGTGGCAATGTCTCCACGGAAGTCCTCCGCCAGGCGCTCGCCACCGAATGACCCTCGGCCAAGGTCCAAGAGTATGGACTCTATGCTCTTTGCTTTATCTATCGGCCGACCGGCCCATCGGCCGCCAGCTTGAAACATCGTGCTTTCCGGGCGATGGGAAAGGCCGTCCCGACGCCATTCTCACGGGCCGAACGGCTCTGTTAAGCTACCTTGTCTCGCCGTCACTTCCCGACGGGAGGTCCCGGATGGACGGACACATCGTCGGTACAGGTCGGGTCCTGGGCGTCTTCCGGAAGCCGCAGGCCGAGCCAGACGACATCCGCAAGTGGCCCGAGCCGTGGGTCGAGGTCGGACCCCACGGGGTCGTCGGGGATTACCACGCCGGACCTCACAAGCTTCATCCACGACCGGACCCGACCCGACCGAATCTCCGGCAAGTAACGATCGTATCCCAAGAACTCCTGGACTGGGTCGAAGACACACTGGGCGTGCGCCTCCAGCCGGGCGACTTGGGGGAGAACGTCCTCATCGAAGGTCTGGGAGACCTGACGGCCGTCTTGGCCGGGGACCTCTTAGTCTTCGAGGGCGGGGCCGTCTTAATCGTCACAGGGCCGAACGCACCATGCCATAAGGTGAATCGTTATCATCCGGCCCTGCGGGAGCACCTGGTAGGCCGGCGGGGCCTCATCGCCCGGGTCTACCAGACGGGTCGGATCGGCGTGGGGGATGCCGTCCTCTGGGTCCGGGCCCTGGCGGGTGACGGCGGACTGGCGGAGCCGGGTGGTTTGTAGGTCAGGACAAGGAAGACCGATGGGCAAATGGGCAGTTCAGCAGTTCGGTAGATGGGCAGGTGAGTCGATGGGCAGTTCGGCACGTCCCGCCCGACGGCGGTGGATCCGGGTCCTGACCGTCGGGGGCGTGGTCCTCTTGTTGGTCGGTACCGCCGGGGCCGCCATCTGGTGGACGACGCCTGATGTTTCGTGGCTCCGACAGTCGAACCCCACCGAGACGGCCATGATGCGCTACCGAGAGGAACAGCTCCGGCGCCAGGGCCGGCCCGTCCGGCGCCGGTGGGTCTGGGCCCCCTTGAGCCGCATCTCGCCGTACCTTATCCAGGCCGTCCTTATCGCCGAGGACGACAAATTCTTTCAACATGAGGGCTTCGACTGGGAGTCCATGCGGAAGGCCCTGGAGACGAACCTTCGCCGGCGGCGCATCGTCTTCGGCGGTTCGACGATCACCCAACAGTTGGCCAAGAATCTGTTTCTGTCGCCCGAACGGAGCCTCGCCCGCAAGCTTCGGGAGGCGGCCATCGCCTATCAACTGGAGCAGGCGCTCTCTAAGAAACGGATCCTGGAGTTATACATGAACGTGGTCGAATGGGGGCCGGGCGTTTACGGGGCCGAGGCGGCGGCCCAGACGTATTTTCACAAGTCAGCCTCGGAGCTTCGGATCTCCGAGGCCATCCGTCTGGCTTCCGTCTTGCCGAATCCCCACCGCTTTTCCCCCTTGGACGACACCCGCCGCCGGCTCCTTCGAAAGCGGCGGATCATCGCCCGCCGCATGTTCCAACGGGGTTGGATCGATGGGGCGACCTACCAGGCCGTCTTGGCCGAGCTTGGGGTCCGTCCGTAGGTCTGGATGCAAGCCCGATGTGTGGGTTTTGAGACGTCCGCATGACTGCGAGCGCTCGGTGACGCCTTCGCCGCCATGATGGGGCGGCTCTCTGAGGTTGACGCCGGCATCACTGCCGGTGTTGGGAAGATGGATGCCCTATTCGCTGACCTGCCGACTGCCCATCGGCCCAATTCCCTCTTGCATCGGGCATCCTATATCCTGCATC
>JAUQPV010000115.1 GCA_030550225.1 Acidobacteriota bacterium
TCTTTGCCTGGCTGAAGGGCGGCTTCCGGCGTTTGGCCCTGCGTCATGAGCGCCTCCTGGCGACCTTCCGGGGTTTCGTGTACTTGGCTTGCTTCCTCATCACCTGGAGAGTTTTGAGATGAGTTCGGCGTCTACGCCCTACAGTCCGCATGCTTACCCAAAGAAACTGTTTCCCACGAGGCCCAGGAGGACTAAGCCGTAGTAGAGGGCTTCCCGGAGGGTCCGGTGCTGGAGTTCGACGCGGGCCAGGGGCGAGACCTCACCGGCTTCCCATTGCCGAAGCCAGGCCCGTGTCCGCTCGTAGGTCCGGTAGGTGTACAGCCACAGCAGGCCGACCAAGTACCAGAGAGCGGGTAGGCGGAAGAGATGGACCCCGACGACGGGCCCGGCAACCATCCCGACGGCCACGGCGAGCCGGACCGACTTCAGCCACGCCCGACCCTTCGGGTGTTCGGGATTTGCCCGAAAGAGCGCCTGCAAGCCGATGAACTGAAGGCCCAGGAGGAAGACCGCCCAGGGAAGCGGTGAGGCCAGCCAGTAACGCCACTCTAAGTCCGTCCTGCCTCGGGGCATGTACCGGTACAGCCACGCCAGGGCGAGCCACCCGGTGCAGTATAGGAATTCCCCCAGGGCCAGGAACACGGCCGGCCACCGGCCCGCCGCCGGGAAGACCGTCGGGACCTGAAACCACCGGAAGACGATCCCCATGCCGACCAAGATGACCGCCTGGACCAGCATAGTGACGGCCGGTCCCCGGGGCCACCGCCAGAAGAGGCCGGCGCTCAACACGGCCAGGACCACCGCGCCGGTCAGGAACTTAAAGGACCAGGCCCCCGGCTGGCGCTCGGCCCACTGGAAGCCTTCCATGAGTAAGAGGCCGATACCGACGGCCGTCCAGCCGCCCAGGGCCAGGCCCGGATAGAACAGGCCGGCGACGACCAAAAACAGTGTCGGCCACACCCACAGGACAAATCGACTCAACCATACATAACGGTCCATCGAAGTAAACCGGGAAGGCGGGACATGGCCGTCTCCTCTTCTCGTCCTACCTCCCTGCCGAATCGTGGCGAAGGGCGGATGGAGCCCTATCTGCTTATCTCCCTATCACACGGAGGCGGCGTATTCGGCGGCGACAGCCTGGGTCCGCAGGGCCGCCTGGGCCGCCGCCAGGCGGGCGACCGGGACCCGGTACGGCGAACAGCTCACGTAGTTCATGCCGACCTCATGACAGAAGGCGACGGACGCTGGGTCCCCGCCGTGCTCGCCGCAGATACCGATCTTCAGGTTCCCCCGGGCCGAACGTCCCTTCCGGATAGCGATCCGGATAAGCTCCCCGACGCCCTCCGTGTCCAGCGTCTGGAACGGGTCGGCCGGCAGGATCTTCTTCTCCAGATAGTCCGGCAGGAACTTGTTGATGTCGTCTCGGGAGAACCCAAAGGTCATCTGGGTCAGGTCGTTGGTCCCGAAGGAGAAGAACTCGGCATAGGCGGCGATGCGGTCGGCGACCAGGCAGGCCCGCGGGACCTCGATCATCGTCCCGATCTGATAGAGGACCCGGACGCCCTGCTCTTCCATGACCCGTTCAGCCGTTGCCTCGATGATGCGCCGGACTTGCTCGAGCTCCGTGTCCGTGCTGACCAGGGGGACCATGATCTCGGGCGCCACCCGCACGCCCTGGCGCTTGACCCGAATGGCCGCCTCGATGATGGCCCGGGTCTGCATCTCGACGATCTCGGGGTACGTGATGACCAGGCGCACGCCCCGGTGGCCCAACATGGGGTTGAACTCGTAGAGCTGGTTCACACGGGCCAGGAGCCGCTCCTTCTCGTGAAGTGCCTTCAGAAGGGCGTCCATCGCCTTGAGGTCGTCGGTCCGGGTCAGGCGGAACTTCAGCTCGGCGATTTCCTGAATCAGTTCCTCCCGCTTGGGCAGGAACTCATGGAGGGGCGGGTCGAGGAGCCGGATCGTGACGGGGTAGCCCTGCATGGCCCGAAAGATGCCGACGAAGTCCTCGACCTGAAAGCGAAGGAGCTCGTTCAAGGCCGCTCGACGTTCCTCCGGCGTGGCCGCCATGATCATGCGGACCATATGAGGCAGACGGTCCTCGCCGAAGAACATGTGCTCGGTCCGGCACAGGCCGATGCCCTGCGCCCCAAACCGGTAGGCGACCTCGGCATCCCGGGGCGTATCGGCGTTGGCCCGGACGCCCAGCTTACGGAACTGGTCGGCCCACTCAAGGAGGGTCGCAAACTCGTCGCTGATCCGGGGTTCGACGGTCGGGAGCTGGCCGACGAAGACCTCGCCCGTCGAGCCGTCGATGGTCAGCCAGTCACCCTCCCGGAGGACCGTGCTCCCGATGCGGAGCTCTCGGCGGCGGGGGTCGATCCGGAGGGCCTCACAGCCGACGACGCAGGGCTTGCCCATCCCCCGGGCAACCACAGCCGCGTGGCTTGTCATCCCCCCGCGGCTCGTCAGGATGCCCACGGCCCGGTGCATCCCGTGGATGTCGTCGGGCGTCGTCTCCTCCCGGACCAGCAAGACGACCTCGCCGTTTTCGGCCCGGGCGACGGCCTCATCGGCCGTGAAGACCACGCGGCCCGATGCCGCCCCCGGCGAGGCCGGCAGGCCCTGGGCGACGGGCCGGTGCTGGTCCCGGACGGCTGGGTCGATGACCGGATGCAAGAGCTGTTCGACCTGGGCTGGGTCGACCCGCAGGACGGCCTCCTCCGGCCGGATGAGGCCCTCCCGGACCATGTCGACGGCGATCCGAACGGCCGCCTGGGCTGTGCGTTTGCCGACCCGGGTCTGAAGCATATAGAGCCGACCCCGTTCGACGGTGAACTCAAAGTCCTGCACGTCCCGGTAATGACGTTCCAGCTTTTCGGCGATGTCCCGAAGTTGGGCGTACACGTCGGGAAGCCGCCGTTCCAATTCTTGCAGGGGGAGGGGGGTCCGAATCCCGGCGACGACGTCCTCGCCCTGGGCATTCGGAAGGAACTCCCCGTACAGGACCTTTTCGCCCGTGGCCGGGTTGCGCGTAAAGCCGACACCCGTCCCCGAATCTTCCCCGATGTTGCCGTAAACCATCATGACGACGCTACAGGCCGTCCCGAGGTCGTCGGGAATCCCATGGATCTTTCGGTAGTACTGGGCGCGGGGATTGTTCCAGGAGCGGAAGACGGCCGTGACGGCCGCCCGGAGCTGGGCCCGGGGGTCTTGCGGGAAGGGCGCCCCCGTCGCCTGCTGGATGATCGCCTTGAAGGTCTCGACAAGCTCAGCCAAGTCGTCGGCCGTCAGCTCGACGTCCTGGCGGACGCCTCGACGGCGCTTCAGGTCTTCGAGGGCTTCATGGAACCTTTCCTTTGGGATGCCCAGGGCAATGCTCCCGAACATCTGAAGAAAGCGGCGGTAGGTGTCCATCGCAAAGCGCCGGTCGCCCGTCAGACGAGCCAAGCCCTCGGCGACGGCGTCGTTCATCCCGAGGTTCAGGATCGTGTCCATCATACCGGGCATCGAGAACTTGGCACCCGACCGGACGGAGACGAGGAGGGGATTCGAGGAGTCCCCGAAACGCTTGCCGCTGACTTCTTCGAGACGCCGCAAGTGGGCCTCGACTTCCTGCCAGATGAAATCGGGGACTTGCTCGCCGTTCTCGTAAAAAATGCGGCAGGCCTCCGTCGTGATGGTGAAGCCGGGCGGGACGGGGAGGCCCAGGTTCGTCATCTCGGCCAGGCCGGCCCCCTTGCCGCCGAGGAGGTCCTTCATCTGGCCCGAGCCCTCCGCCTGACCGCCCCCGAAGAAGTAGACGTACTTGGCCTTCCGGTCCATGGCGCCCCCCTCGAAGGAACGATAAATTCCCTTCTATATTAGCAGAGCCGTTCGGGAGGTGAAAAGTTGAGAAGCGGGGAGGAGGACAGTGGTCAAGGAATGACTGCTCCTTCAGAACGCCGGGAGTCATCCCGGCGTCCCCCTGTCCTGGCGCCGCCGGTGACGGCGGCGTCCATCCCATCGGGACACCGGCAGTCATGCCGGTGTCTACCTTTCGTGAAAACCCGCGTGGATTCGGCTTTCCCGACCCTTCGGGGCGGACGATTTTTCAAGCCAAGGGCCGTTCGGCCGTCACGAAAGGCAAAGGGCAAAGAGTATGGACTCTATTGTTTTGTCCGTCTCAAAGTTTGTAGTAGCGCAATTTATTGCGCTTCTCATGCGGCGACGCGGCGCCGCACTACAAACATCAAATCAAAAATGGATGAAGCACTATGACCTTTGCTTTATCTATCGGCCGAACGGCCCATCGGCCCAATAACGTCTACTTGCGAGTCTCCCGCTGGTTGCCCCGTCGGGAGATGACCTCGTCGACGATGCCGTACTCCTTGGCCTGGGTCGCCGTCATGATGAAGTCCCGGTCGATGTCCTCCTCGATGCGCTCGGGTTTTTGACCCGTGTGCTGGGCCAGGATGTCGACGATCAACTTCTTGATTCGCAGAATCTCCCGGGCGTGGATCTCGATGTCCACGGCCTGGCCCTGGATGCCGCCCATCGGCTGATGGATGATGACCCGGGAATGGGGGAGCGAGTACCGCTTGCCCTTCGTACCCGCCGCCAGCAAGACGGCCGCCATACTGGCGGCCTGACCGACGCAGTAGGTCGTGATGTCCGGTCGGACAAACTGCATCGTGTCGTAGATAGCCAGGCCCGACGTGATAGCCCCGCCCGGGGAGTTGATGTACAGGTGGATATCCTTCTCGGGGTCTTCGGCTTCCAAGAAGAGGATCTGGGCGACGATGAGGTTTGCCACGTTGTCGTCGATGGGCAGACCCAGGAAGATGATATTGTCCCGCAGGAGGCGGGAGTAAATGTCGTACGCCCGCTCGCCCCGTTGAGTTTGCTCGATGACGATGGGAATCAACTGACCCTTCGGCTCCATCTTCACCTCAAGGTTCGTGATGATGGAAGGGCGTGACGAAAGTGGCCCCTATCGGCTCATAGGCCATGACTCATGGCCGTGAGCCATCCGCCATGAGCAATGTGGGCCATCCATGGCCTCGTCACGCCGTCTCGCCCTCACGGAGTGCCCCCGAGACCCCCAATCGCTCCATCAGGACGTGGGTCGCCTTCCGAAAGAGGGCCTGCTGGAACACGTGGGCCTTCTCCGTCGGGTCGGCCTCTAAGTAAGCCCGAAGAGACTCGACCGTGCGGTTCTCCCGACGGGCGACCTCGGCCAAGTACTGGTCGAATTCCTCATCCCTCAAGGTCAGGCCCTCGGACCGAATGAAATGATGCAGGGCGACGACCCGGGCGACCCGTTGGTGGGCTGACGATAGGGCCTCGCCGACGATAGATTCCAGATGCGTGAGCCACAAGTGGAGTCGTTCGTAGGCCCGAATTTGCTTCCGGACGATCCGCTCGACCTCCTCCCGGAGGAAGGAACGGACCAACCAGTCGGGCCAGGCCGGTGCCTCGGCGATCAGGGCATCCACGAGGACACCCTGAAGCCAGGCCTCCCGCTCCTCGGCGAGCCAGCCAGCCAGCCGCTCCCGCAGGGCCGCCCGCCACTCGTCGAGCGACTCGAAGCCTTCTTGTTCCAAGAGGTCCTCGACGGGCGGGAGCTCCACGGTGTAAACGTTTTCGATATGGCCGGATAGGCGAACCCGACGCGTGCGGCTCGGTCGGTCCGGCGTCGGGGCAGACGTCTCCGATTCCCATGGGAGGGTGATGTCCATCTCCCACATAAAAGGGTCGCCCGGACGCTTGCCCTCTAAGTGATACGTCACGGCCGGATGGAGGACCGGGCTCCCTAAGGTCACGACGACCTCCTCACCGTCCGGACTCGTATACGTCTGACCCGTGTCCACGTCTTCCATCTTCAACCCCAGGGTCACCGTATCCCCGGCTTGAAGGCTCCGGTCGGTCACGGGTTGAAGGATAGCCTGCTTCTCCCGCAGAGATTCAATTTCCTGGTCGATCCGGGACCGCTCCTCGGCCTGCCAGCGGGCTTCCCAATCCGCCGGCAGGGTCACCGCCGTCAGGGGCTTTAGGGAGACCGGGGGCCACAGGGTACCCCAGCACTGGAGCACGAGAGGCTGACCTTCGATAAAGGTATAATCCGTCAGGACGGGGTCTGTCACGACGTCCATCTGTTGGTCTTGAACGACCCGCCGGACGACTTCGGGAAACCAGTCGCGGAGACGCTCCTCCAGACTCTTACGAAGGACCCGTCGGATAAGCTCGACAGGCGCCCGGCCGGGGCGATAGCCCGGCATGGGGACGATCCGGCGGAGCTCCCGAGCGTACTCGTTGAGCTTCGCATCGACCTCAGGCCAGGGCACGGTGATGAAGAGCTGAAAATGAAAGTCGTCTTGAACCTTCAGCTCGTGGGTATAAGGCGTCTGAACGGCTTCAACCATCGGGAACACTCCTCCTTCGGCACAGGTAGAGGCCTCCCTTCCCACAGGCAAGGACGCCTGCACTCCAAGGCCGGGGCCTGCGCCCTACCGGAAGTGAGACACCGAGACGTGAGCCCCAGCCCTCGGTACCGTCGCCCCTCTCGGGCTGGGGGCCTATACGTCCCAACCCGGCAGGCCGGGCCCCCTGACTGTCTTCCGTATTTTAGACTCCTCGACACGCTGTGCAACCTTCCGATTTTCGGTTCTCGGTATTCGGTATTAGGTCTTCGGCTCTGGGAACCGAAACGTCGAACACAATGCCTCTCTTTCCCTTTAGCAGGGCCGTTCGGTTCGTGAAAACCCGAATAGATTTAGCCTTTCCGACCCTTCGGGGCGGACAGTTTTTCAAGCATCGTGACGTCGTCACGTCGTGACGGAGTTTAGAAAGAAGCCGTCGCCGGGGCGAATGGCCCGGGATCGGCCTCGTCACGTCGTCACGCCATCACGAAACTTGAAAAATCGTGCTTTCCGGGGGCAATGGAAAAGGTTGTTCCGACGCCATTCTCACGAACCGAACGGCTCTGTCCATCGGACACCGGCATGACGGCTGACGGCCCAGGTTGCGTCGGCGGCCAAACCGGCATATTTTTTAACGCAGCGGTTCGGCCCGTGTTGAATTGTCGGGTGTTGGGGTCTTAGTCCGGAATGGGACCGGGTTCTTTCACCTAATGCCGAACACCGGATGCCCAATCCCGAATATGGAGGCCTGCCCTTGCGAGGCCGGCGGATAGGGGTCAGTTTGTGGACGCTGGGATGGCTGATGGGGATGGTCCCGGCCGTATGCGGGACCTCGCTGTGGGCATGCGGGCACCTCAAGGCGGAGGCGGCTTTGCATACCTGCTGTGAGACGGCCGCCGAAGGCTTCCGCCTCGACGCCTCGAGAACCCCTGCTGACCCTTCGCCCGTAGGGCACTGCCCTTCACCCGCGCCAGCGACCGCTGGCGGTGCCTGCTGGGAACCCCTGCCGGTCTCGTTGACCCCGTCCCTGGGAAAGTCTCCCGGCCTTTCGGACGCCCTCGACCGGGCCGGTATGGCTATCGGCGTGAACAGCCTCGAACCTCCGACGGACGCCTGTTCGTCGCACGGCGATAGCCTGCATCCGACCCAAGCGCCTTCGGTCCCCCTATACCGATTGGCCTGCCAACTCCGCTGTTAGCCTTCCCGACCTATCGAATCTCTCGTTTGGACTCTCCAAGGGGGTAAAGTCCGCTTTCTGCGTTCTTCGCCGTAGCCCCTTTCCACTGCCCGACTGCCTTGCTGCGGAGTTGGTGCCTATGGTCCGAAGAACCGCAATCCTCATCGCCTTG
>JAUQPV010000116.1 GCA_030550225.1 Acidobacteriota bacterium
CACTGCTCATCACTCAGCTCCCGGAATTCCATCTTCACCCCCATCCAAGGGAAGGGATTCCGGGCGATATCCTAACACCCTAGGAGTTTTGAGACGAGTTCAAGCAAAGAACAGTTCGGCCATTCGGCAGTTCGGCAGATGGTCCCCCAAAGGCCTGGGGCCACTCCTTATGCGCAATCCGCAATTCGAAATCCGATTACCGCTGGCCTAAGACGATGGTTCGTCCCCGATGGGAAACTGGCGGTGCGTCTCCTCGAGGAGGGTCTCGCCGCGGTCGTACAGTTCCTGAAGCCACACCTCAGCGACCTCTGGGTGAAATTGCGTCCCGGCACAGCGCTCAATCTCGGCCACGACGTGGGGAAGCGGCAGGGCCCGCCGGTAGCTCCGATGGCTCGTCATGGCGTCGAAGGCGTCGGCCAGGATGACGCAGTGACTGCTGATGGAGATTTCGTCGCCCTTCTTGCCGTGGGGATACCCCTTACCGTCGTAGCGCTCGTGATGCTCTCCGGCGATTTGGGCGACTTCTCGGAGGAAGGGGATTCCGATCAGGAGTTCGTAACTCAGGGCCGGGTGCCGCCGGATCTCGGCCCACTCTTCGTCCGTCAGCGTGTGGGGCTTCCGAATGACACAACGGTCCACGCCGACCTTCCCCAGGTCATGGAACGTCCCGCCCAACTCCAAGGTCCGTAGTTCCTCCTGGGTCAGCCCCAGGCGGCGGCCCATCATGACGGCGTACGCGCCGACCCGTTGAGAATGGCCGGCCGTATACCGCTCGTTTGTCTCTAAGATGCGAATGATGCTGTGAATCGTATAAATGATCATCTCCTCGATGAGCTTGGCCTGCTGACCCATCAGGACCGTCTTGCGGTTCAGCTCCTCGACATAGCGCCACAGGTCGTGCACTATCTCTCGAGATAGCCGCCGTAGGTGCATAAGCTCGACCGTCGGGTCGGCGACCGCCGGCGCGGGCTCCGGCCGCTTGGCGTCCAAGTATTGGCGGACGATGGCCCGGAGGGCCTGGACCGAGAAGGGCTTCTGCAGAAGCGTGTCAAAACCGGCCGCCGCCATCCAGGGAATCAGCTCCGTCGAGTAGGCGCCTGTCAGGGCCACGATGGGAATCGTCTGGTACTGGGTCATGTTCCGGATGAAGGCCGCCAGGGCGTAGCCCATGACGTCTGGGAGCTGTAAGTCGATGAGGGCCATGTGGATGGTCGTCTCTCGCAAGCGCTGGATGCCTGCCAAACCCGTGTCAGCCTCGACGACCCGGAGGCCCTCGGGCTCCAAGATGAGCCGGACCAGCTCCCGGATCCGGGGGTCATCGTCCACGCACAAGACCACGCGGTGTTCCTTCATGGTGTCCGCTCGTCGGTTCATAGCTCAGAACTCATAGGCCATGAGCGAGCGGGGCCCGATCAGCCGCTCGACCGGGTCGTCCCCAGGCGGCCCGGCAGGGCCACGTAAAACGTGCTCCCGACGCCGTACCGGCTTTCGACCCACAGGGCACCCCCCATATGCTCGACAAGGCCCCGCACGATGGCCAAACCCAAGCCCAGGCCCTGATGGCCGCCATACTCCACGTCCGATATCTGCTGAAAGGGCTCGAAAATGCGGGCCTGGTCTTCTGGTCGAATCCCGATGCCCGTGTCCTGGACGGCCAGGACGAACAAGTCATGCTGTTGCCGCAGGTGCAGGGGAATCCGTTCGCTCTTGGCCCGACCGGCCGGATAGTAACTCAGGCGGACACGGATCGAACCGTTCGCCGGCGTGAAGCGAACCGCATTACTGACGAGACACTGAAGGATGATCCGGAACTTCCCCTCGTCGCCGTACCAGTCCGGCAAGTCCTCGGGGACGTCCAGGTCCACTTGTAAATTCCGTTGCCGCATGTCTGACTGGAACCGGTCCAGGACAGACCGGACGACCGTCGCCAGCATCACCGGCCGAAGCTGAAAGTCTAAGGCCTGCCGCTGAAGAGCCAGGCCTACGTCCAGATTGTCCAGGACCTGCTGGATGTCCCAGACGATCTGGAGCAGGCCCTCCAGGTATTGTCGCCACCAGGGTTCCAGGACGGCCTGCCGCTCCAGCATCAAGTCGGCGTGGCCTTGCGCGAAGGCCAGCAGGCCCCGAACGCGGGCGATCAGACGCTCGGCCAGCCGGAAGTACTGTTCGATCTGACCGGATAGAGTCTCGACCCGCTTTGACAGGCGGGGGACTTCCTCTGCCCACCGGCGGGCCTGCTGGGCCAAGTCCTGGAGGGCGGCCTGCGTGTGCTCGTAGCAGGCCGCCCACTGGCAGGCCCGTAGGGTTTGCCAAAACCAATCGTGAACCAGAGGCCACGCTTCTAAGAGGAACGGCAGTCCCGGCAGACGACCGTTGAAGTCGGCGGCCACTTCAGGCGTTTCCCCCTCGGTCACAGCGAAGACGACAGCCAGGGGGTCGATGGCCCGAATTTGCGAAGCGACTTCCGAACCGGCCATGTCCGGCAGGCGAGGCCACAGGAGGACCATATCGGGCATGACCTGCTCGTACCGGCGCACGGCGTCGGCCCCCGTCGGCGCATAAACGACGGATACGCCGGAACGGCCCCACCGATCGGCGACGGCCTCGACGGCCGCTACCTCGGCGCCAGCCAGCAGGACGACGGGCGTCGTCTCGCCCGTCCCGCCCAGGAGCGTGCCGACCAGGGGTCGTAGGAGGTCCGGCTCCAGAGGCTTTTGGAGAAGGAGCGGGGGACGAAGTAGGCGCATGGGCCTTTCCGAGAAGAAGACGGCCAGGTGACCTTCCCAATCGGTCCGAAGGCACGAGAGGGCCAGGACGGGAACGTCCTGCAGACCGGCTTCTTGCATAAACTGGAGAACCCGGAAACCGGCGCCCTCCGCCATGGGAAGGCCTACGACGAGGAGCCGGGGCGGGGCTTCCCGAAGGCGCTGGAGCCCGGTCTCGGCATCCGAGGCAAAGATCAGGTCGCCCCACCCCCGGAAGCAGGCCCGGAAGAGGTGGTGCACGCTTAAGTCGTCGTCGATGACCAGGAGCCGACCGCTCGGATGGGCGCGCTCGATCATGGGCCCTATCCTAACCATAGCCATTCAGTCCGTAAAATCCTGATGGACTCGGCTTTCCGACCCCCTCAAGGAGGACGGTCTTTTAAGCAAGGACCGGGAAGTGACGAGGTAAAATCTGGACCATCCAGCCGAGATTTCAGCTTTTTCTTGACTTCGGCACTGGCTTGAAAAATCGTCCTCCTCGAAGGACCGGGGTTCTCACGGGCTAAACAGCTCTGGTCCAGAAGGATCTCTCGCCCGGCGAGGCAGATGGCGCTCCCTTCATGGGCGGTTTTGTTCGGCGTGACGAAGGATTTGAGCGATGTCCCCATGGCCGGCCCCGGCGGCGTAAGTCGCCGCCGTGAATCCGTCGGCGTCCGGCCGACGGGGGTCAGCGCCCGCCTCCAAGAGGAGGAGAACGACGGCCCCGCATCCCCGATTGGCCGCCCAGTGGAGAGCCGTCCACCGGTCCCGGTCGACAGCATGGACATCGGCCCCGGCCTCAAGCAGACGCCGGGCCGCCGCGGGCCGGCACCGGTCGGATGCCCAGTGAAGGGCCGTCATACCGGCCGGGTCCGGGGCGTTGGGGTCCGCCCCGGCCTCGAGCAGGACATCCAGGACCGCCGGCTGATTCATGACGACGGCGACGGCCAGGGCGTCCAGTCCGTAAGGATTGCGAACCGTCAGGGGCATTCCGGCCCGTAGAAAAAGCCGGACGGCTTCGACGTCCCCACTTCCGACTTTTCCCAGGAAGGCCGTCGGCGTAAAGGGGATCCCCCGGCGGGCCAGCTCTGCCCGGGCCGCCGAGTCGCTCCGGGCACATCCCAGCGCCGCCAAGGCCACCCCGACCCATAGAACCCCCCTGTTCATACCTTAGAGCCTCTCGTTTGCTTCGCCCCCGCCACCCGAAGGCGACTCCATGTTTCCAAAAGTCCTACGAGCTGAGGGTTGTCCTCCCGATTGAGCCTCTCCGTATCGTCGGCCCGGATCCAAGAAACTTCCGCCAGTAGGACCTCAGGGTCCTCCTTCGGAGGCCGCTTCTCCAAATACAGAATGGCCGTCTTAGCCGTCGTCCCGACGGCTTTGAAAGTCTCTCTCGGCAAGCCGATGACGACCCGGATCGTAAAGTTCTGAACAAGCCACTCCCGTACATGCCGAAGACTACTATTCGCGAAGATGCCCTCGGGCAAGATGATGCATACTCGGCCGCCGGGCTTGCAGAGTTGGATAAACCGTTCCAAAAACAGGACCTCGATGGCCTGAGAAGGCTTGGGACGCTCCAGGTCGACCTCCAGCAGTGGCTGTTGAAGCAGGCGCTCTCGTCCGACCCGGACTTTCGAGAGTTGGAACCGTTTCAGGACCCGGGGGTCCCGCACTCGAGCGCCCGTCGCCGCAAAGGGCGGGTTCCCGATGACCAGGTCGTAATCGCCACGCCAAAAGGCGTTTTCGTCGTGAACGTCCTCTAACCCGTCCTGGCAGTACAGGCGGACCTTCGCCAGGTGGTCTCGGAGGAGACGCTGGGCCTGTTCCAAAGCCCCTGGGTCGATGTCGATGCCAGCTACGGCTCCGGCGCCTCTCTCCAGGGCCTTCCACAGGAAGACACCTTCCCCGCAGGCCGGGTCCATGACCTTCCATAGGGGATCAAACTCGACCAGCTCGAGCATGAACTCTGCCACGACCGGCGGCGTCCAGAACTGACTCAGGGCCTTTTGGGTCGTACGGGTCGCCTTCGGCACGTTTATGCTCCTATCTGTCTGGCCAGGACCGAGAGTTGCTCCGACATCTTCGGGCGCGTGACTTCAGCCAGTAAAACCTCTACGCCACGGGGCGGCCGATGTTTCTCGAAGACGACGGCGCACATCTTGCTTGGCGTAAAGGGGAAAACCCCTCGGGGCAGGCCCACGATGGCTCGAATGGTGACTCGGCTCAGGAACTGCTCCCGTAAGGTTCGGAGCTGAGCGTTCGTCCAAATGCCTTCGGGCAATACCAATCCAATCCGGCCGCCCTCTTGAGTAAGCCGGATGGCCTGCTCCAGGAAGGCGACTTCATATAAATTCTGACGCCCTCCTCCACGGCCAGCCCACTGATAGCCCTCTTGGCCTAACCTTTCCCAATTCTCTGGTAAGTCTCCGGCCGGCGGATTGCTAAGCACTACGTCAAACTCTTGGAGATCTCGGTCATTCCGGTGAAGCCGCAAGCCGTCACCTTGCGAAATATTCAACGACCCCTGAAATCCGGGTAACAGCAATCCCACGAAGGTCCGGGTTATCTGGACACACGTGGCATCTCTATCATACCCGAATAGCTGACCGGCGATATTCCTGGGGTCTGCCCCATATCGTTCCATTAGATGGCGAGCCGCATAGCCCAAGAAACCGCCCGTCCCGCAGGCAAAGTCCAGAATCCTCTCGCCAGGCTTTGGATCGACGGCTTGCACTAAGAACTGAACGACTTCCGAAGGCGTGAAATACCGGCCGTAACGGCGCACCGGGTCGTTCCGGCCAGGGCGGAGAGGACGCATGTAGCGCCGCATGAGCCAGCGAAAAGCATGGGCGAGTGCCGGGTCAGCCGATCCACCCCGCAGGATAGGTCCAAAACGCTCTGCGATGCCCCGAAGGGCGTTAGGAAGCCGCCGGGACCGTGAGCCGTGCAGGGCATTTAAAAGAGCCTGACAGCGTCGATGGTCATCCCATGAAGAAGACAAGCCTCGAAAGGCGTCCAGGAGTATCTGCCGATACTGAAGCTCACCGGCACCCGAGTGGCCCAGGTACGCCCCTTGGCGTCGCAAATAATCGCCGACCAGGGTCGCCAGCCGGTCTGGACAAAGGAGTTGGTCCGGTTGTCCGTCTAAGGCCACGTAGCAAACGCCGGCCCGACGGTCAGGTTCAACGGCCCAGTAGCACCTGTCCTGCTGGCCGGCGGCGACCCAGATGATAGGAATGGGGTCCTCGGGGTTCCAGGCAATGGCTTTGAGTCGGGCCTCGGCCCAGCCCGTAGGAGCGTCCGCTTCTCGACCTTCCACTTCGATCAGGACGACAGGAATCTGACCGTCCCATAGGACGGCGTCGGCCCAAAGCCGCTGGACTCCGTATAGGCGGATTTCGACCTCATAATCAAAGTCGGTATGCTCTGTATAACCCAGACGCTCCAAGGTTTGCCGGACCCGGGTCATGACCCGGGGCGATGGTTTAACCCGCCGCAATCCTCACGCCTCTTAGGCTGTGGGCTAAGCGGAGCACGCGCTCGACCTCTTTCCGGACCTCAGCAGGCCGTTCCGAGGGAATTCCAAGCAGGCGCATACCGTTCTCCTCAGTCCAACGAGCCAGCGCGGTAGCCCTATAAAGCTGGCCGATGCGTTCATATTCGTCTTCCAGAAACCTCTGCAAGGCCTCTGGGAGGCCATCCGGGATAAGGGGCGTGATATCCGTTCGTCGCCTTTCGATCAGTTCTTCCACTTGAAGAATCAAGGTCTCCAGTAGTCCGAGGGCAATAGAAGCCCAACGGTCTGCTGTCATCTCGTCCCCTCGGTCTCGGGCGGCCACGGCTTGGCTGTGATAATGAGCCATCTGGCGATAGGCCGCCGCGACGGCCATCTGGACTTCAGGCGCAGGGACAGGAATCTGGAGAGCCCGGATCTCATCGAAGTCAATTTTGACCTGTCCGGAGACACCCGCTAACCACCGTTCCAATTGACCTGCCCCGTATCGACTCTGGATGAAGACGACGACCCATTCAGGCCGGATGCCATTCACGACGATCCGGTCAATGTCCTGGCTAATATTGGCCAAGCCGATATCCTCGGGCACAACAGCACATCGTCCCAGGGAGCCGACGCCGCTGTTGACGATCACGATATCACCGGCCTGCAAACGGCTTCGGAGGAGGTCATTGTGACTCCCCTCGCCGATAAAGCGCCGCTGGTATGGGGTTTCCCAAAGGTCCAGACCGGTCCGGCGCAGATTCCGGACCTGGTAGTAAGCGACACCACGGACTTGCGACCCGTCTGGGAGACGAAGCCAAACTACGCCTTTCCGTCGCCCGACCCGCGTCCCCCTGGGGGGATATTCACGACGGCCGACTTGGCCATAAGTAATGCCTGGGACTTTTAAGCCGAACCGATCGACGGTCTCCGGGATAAAGTCGCCGAGGGAACGGACCGGGAAGGGACTCCGGTTCAAAGTCTCATACAGCGGCTCCCATCGGGGGTTCCAGAAAGCCGGATTGGCCCGTTCGACCAGACGGCGTTGTTCAACCCGGACCATCATGGGATCTTGGTCCCGAAGGACGGTGACAGGACCCTCGGGCAATTGAATGACCCGTTCCTGGATTTCAGGATGAACCGGTACCGGCATAGGGCACCTCGGAATCCTCAGCGTTGGGTGTCGGGTGTTCACCACGTCGCCGGAGGACTTCGTCGGGGGGGCAGAACCAGGCCGTCTCGTGACGCTGGGGGCCGCTGGACAAGAGGACGACGGGTCGACCCGTGTAGGTCTCGATCCGACGAATATAGGCTCGGGCCGCCTCGGGCAAGTGGTCCGGGCAGGTCGCTCCGTACGTCGATTCGGGCCAGCCAGGCCAGTCTTCATAGACGGGCTGGACGCGCGCCAGCAGGTCAGCCCGGACGGGACAGCCCTCGACGGGCCGTCCGTCCAAGGTGTAGCCGACGCACAGGCGGACCCGGGGCAG
>JAUQPV010000005.1 GCA_030550225.1 Acidobacteriota bacterium
GAGACTATCCCCGGTTCTTTTATACGGCCTGCCAGCGGGCCGACCGAATCCTGACGGTCTCGGAGACGGTCGGCCGCCAACTGGGGGATCTGTACCCAGAGGTCCGGGACCGCATCCGGGTCACGCCCCTGGGGGTGCCGCCGGAATTCTTGGCCCCGCTCCCGTCGGACTCAGCGGCCGAGGTCCGTCGGGCTTACGGCTTGCCCGAAGAGTATGTCCTCTTCGTCGGCGCCCTGAATCGTCGGAAGAATCCGGGCTTGGCCTTCGAGGCCGTGCGGATCTTGCAATCCAAGGGCCGGGCCGGGCCGTGGGTCGTCGTCGGCCAGGGCCCCTTGGAGGCCGACCTGCGGGAACGCCAACGCCGGTATGGGCTGACGGCATACTTCATCGGGTACGTGCCTCGGGAGCGGCTTCCGGCGATTTACGGGGGGGCCACCCTCCTGCTGATGACCTCTCACGACGAGGGTTTCGGGATTCCCCTCCTGGAAGCCATGGCCAGCGGCGTGCCGGTCGTAGCCCTCCGGCGAGGCGCCGTCCCCGAGGTCGTCGGAGAAGCGGCCGTCCTCGTGGACGAGGCCGACGCCGAGGCCGTCGCGGCGGCCTGCGAGCGGGTCCTGACCGACTCGGCCCTCCGGACCGACCTGATCGACCGGGGACGGGCCCAAGCCCGTCACTTTCGGTGGTCCGAGACGGCCCGCCGGACTTACGAGGCCTATCGGGAAGTCTTGGAACCCGTCTCAAAAGTCCCTGACCCCAGGGAGAAAGAAGCTCTGGATCGAGGCCCTCACCCTGCCCTCTCCCCCAGGGGGGAGGGTTTTGAGATGAGTTCGGGGATAAACACGTGGGGGAGGGTCGGGGTCGGGAGACGGGTCGGGAAAGCCGGTCGTGTCGGGCATTTCGAGGGGGGCGACTCCTAATTGGCACGGGGTTTGCTGAAGCGACCCGACGTTCCGTCGGCCGAGACGGCCGGTGCGCGCGCGAAGGCGTTTGCGGCGGCGGGTGGCCGCACGCTGGGGACCCTGAGAGAGGGTGGGCGGGAGGCGTCTATCCCGAGGTGGTGGGAGGTGAGTCCTGGCGGTGACGGCGGGGGAGGGCCCGCGAAGGCAAGGGCCGGGGTCTCGGCCTCGGCTACGGGGCGATCCCCCGGAATCCCTCCCACAGGTTTCGAGATGAGTTCAGAGGGAAAAATCCGGCCGGGTTCTGCGTCCGGAAGGCCTTATCGGCTTCCGACCTCTGAAATCCTGGCGTCTCCTCGGACGGGGATATCGATGCGGCGGACTCGGCGGTCCATGATCCGGGGGAGGCGGACGACGAGCCATCCGTTCTGCAGGACGGCCGAGGCCTCGTAGGGGTTGACGGCCCATGGGATCGGGATCGTCCGGTAAAAGGGGCCGAAGGGTCGTTCCAAGCGGAGGACCCGGACGTCTTCTTCGTCCCCGTGGGTCGGACGCTTCACGCCCTCGATGATGAGGGCCTGACCTTCCCAGTAGACCTGAAGCTCCGTGGGCTGGACGCCGGGCAGGTCCGCGACGACCTCGACGTGCGTCGGGTCGACTCGCACGTTGACGTCCGGATAAAACAGGGAGACCTGTCCCTGAGGGCCCAGGATCTGTTCAAAGATCCGATGGATGGCCGATTGGATCCGTCTTAACTCCGTCAGCCAATCCAGGGAGGGATGCACGGGTCACCCCCGTAGCTTGAGGACGTCCAGGGTCAGGACGAACAGGGTCAAACCCAGGAGGAGGACCATCCCGACGATGGCGACCCATTCCCGGACGCGGGGGCTCAAGGGCCGGCCCGTCAGGGCTCGGACCAGGGCGGACAGGAGAATCATCGCCGCGTGACCCCCGTCCAAGGCCGGAATCGGGAGCAAGTTAAAGATCCCCAGGTTGATGGTAAAGAGTCCCATCAGCTGGAAAAACCGGGCCCACCCGATCAGGAGGGCCTGGCCGGCGGCTTGGGCGATAAGGATCGGGCCGGAAAGGGTCTTGATCGATAATTCGCCCGTGACGAGGTTCCGTAAGGCCCGGAAGATCAGGCCCATCGTCCAGAACGTGTCCTGCCAACCCCGTCGCCAGGCTTCGCCCCACGAGAGCCGGGTCCGCTGGTACTCGGTCGCCGGCGGCCGTAAGGCGACCCCGACCCGAAGCCGACGGAGTTGAGCGTCCCATACAGGCCGAAGGGTCACAGACCGGAAGGTCCCCTGTCGGTACACGTGGAAGACCACCGGGCGGCCCTGGGACCGCTGGACACGGTCTTGGACCTGGCTCAAGCTTTCCACGGGGTCGTCGTCGATCCGATAGATGACGTCCCCAGGTCGCAGGTCAGCCCGAGCCGCCGGGGAACCCGCCTCGACCCGGTCGACGACGACCGGCGGGAGCGGAGCGATCCCATAGAAAAAGGCACTCCCTCGGGCGTCCAAGAGCCCCTGAAGCCGGACTCGAAAGACCGAGCCGTCCCGCTCGACTTCCAGGTCGACCTCCGGCCGCAGGTTCTCGATGAAAATGGCCCGGTGTGCTTCCCGCCACGTCGTGACCGGCCGGTCATTGACCCGCCGGACCCGGTCGCCGATGCGAAGGCCGGCTTGGGCGGCCGGCGAGTCTGGATATACCCAGCCCAAGACCGGGGCCCGGGTCAGAAAGGCGGGCTCCTGAAATCCGATTCGGTAGGCCGTCATGAAGCAGAAGGGCCCCAAGGCCAGGTTGACGAGACCCCCAGCGACGACGACCGCCATCTGTTGCCAGAGGGGACGATTGTAGAAAACATGGGGATCGTCCCGGCCGTCGGCCTCCAGTTGGTCCATCCCGGCGACCCGGACGTAACCGCCCAAGGGCACGGCGCTGATGCGGTAGTCCGTACCCCGTCGGCGCCACCCCCACACGCGGGGACCGAATCCCAAGGAAAAGACCTCGACCCGAAAACGCAGGGCCTTGGCGACCAGGAAGTGCCCCAGCTCGTGGAGGAACACAAGGATCCCAAACATGATGGCGAAGCCGACGACATACGCGAGGACGACCCAGAGCTTGTCCAGCCATCCGGCCATCTATCTGCCCTCCTTCCCGTACCGACCGATCCATGCCTCGGCCGTCGCCCGGGCCCAACGATCGATTTCCCATATGTCCTCCAGGGACGTCACGGGCCGGGCGACATGCGCCTCCAAGACGGTCTCGATGAGCATGGCGATCTGGGGAAATCGAATCCGACGGTTCAGGAACGCCTGCACGGCGACTTCGTTGGCCGCATTCAGGACGACCGGATAGGAGGGCCCGGCCGATAAGGCCGCCCGGGCCAAGCGGAGGCAGGGAAACCGCCGTTCCTCCGGGGGATAAAACTCGAGACGGCCGCTCTCGACGGGCCGCCACGCCGGGAGCGCCATTGGCAGGCGCTGGGGGTAGGCCAGGGCGTACCCGATGGGGAGGCGCATGTCCGGAAGCGACATCTGCGCCTTGAAGGTCCCGTCGACGAACTCGACCATGGAATGCACGATACTTTGGGGGTGGATGATGACCTCGATGCGGTCCACCGGCCAGTCGAAGAGGTAGTGAGCTTCCACGATCTCCAGGCCCTTGTTCATCAGCGTCGCCGAGTCGATAGTGACCTTCGGACCCATCTTCCAGCGAGGATGTTGAAGCGCCTCTTCGACCGTGATGTCGTCGAAGGTCTCCAGGGGCCGCCGTAAAAAAGGTCCGCCCGAGGCCGTCAGCCACAGACGGGCGACATACGCGCGAGACTCACCGACCATTGCCTGAAAGAGGGCCGAATGTTCGCTGTCGATAGGGATCAGGGTGCCCCCGCCCGCCTGCAGGGCCTGTCGCATCAGGGGGCCGGCGATGACTAAACTCTCCTTGTTGGCCAGGCAGACCCGCTTGCCGGCCCGAAGGGCGACGTAGGTCGGCTTTAATCCGGCTGCCCCGACGATGGCCGACACGACCGTGTCCGCCTCGGGCAAGGCGGCGACGACCTCCAGGCCTTCAGACCCCTCTAAGACCTCCACGTCCATGCCCCGGTCTCGAAACCATGCCCGGAGCGCTTGCGCCGCCGCCGGGTCGACCATGGCGACCCACCGGGGGCGGGCAAACTCGAACCACGATCGAATGCCGTCCACGTCCCGGTGCGCCGCCAGGGCGACGACCTGAAACCGTTCCGAGAACGTCCGGACCAGGTCTTGTACGCCCCGACCGATCGAGCCTGTCGCGCCCAAGACAGCGATATAACGAACTTCACTCCCACCCATGGGCAAGCGTGGCACTGCATCTGTCAAGGGGAAAGACTCCATCGTCCCGCTAAGCCCCCATATTGCCAGTAAAGATAGTAAAAGGGCGCCGTGAAAATCAAACTATCGATCCGGTCCCACATGCCGCCGTGACCCGGTAGGAGATGACCCGTGTCCTTCACGCCGGCCCACCGCTTGAAGGCCGACTCGACCAGGTCGCCGACCTGACCGACGACGCCGACCCCCAAGCCGACCAGGACCCATTCGTACCACGGGACGGACCCGACGGCCGCCGACCCGAATCGGCCCCACAGCCAGGCCGCCAGGACGGCCCCCCCAAGACCCGCCAGGGCGCCCTCGACCGTCTTGTAGGGGCTGACGACCGGTGCCAGTCGGTAGCGTCCCTGCCATCGCCCCACGTAGTAGGCCGCCGTGTCGCAGGTCCACACCGTCAGCAGGAGGCCCACCAGGGGACTGGACCAAAAGGACCGGTCGGCGAAGACGCTCAAGCCAGTCTGCCAGAGGTACCACAGGCTCAGACCCCCGAACAGGAAGTAGCCCCAGCCGACGGCCAGCCAGGTCGCCGTCCGGACGAAGGATTCCGCCGCGGTCGCCGCCGGGCGTACGAGAGACCCGGCGTGAACCAACCATGCCATCAGGAGCGTCGTCACCCCCCAGAGGCCCACGTGGGGACCCGGCTCCCGAGCCAAGACCCAGCCCAAGGCCATTAGCCCATGGACGGGCCACCGGTGGACCTCGATGCCCCGCCGCCGGCCCAATCGTAAAAACTCGTCCCAGGCCAGGCCGACGACCAGGGCCACGGCGGCCCATCCGGCCCATGCTGACCCCCAGGCCAGTAGAGCGGCCAACAGGGCGATCCCGACCGTCGCCGTGAGGATGCGCTTCACGAGAACGTACCCGAGGAGACGGGTTCCGGCGTAGAGGGGACCGTGCCGTAGCGGCGCTCCCGCCGTTGGAAATCCAGGATCGCCATGTAGAGGTGGCGCTTCCGAAAGTCCGGCCAGTAAATGGGCGTGAACCAAAGCTCCGTATACGCCAGTTGCCACAGCATGAAGTTGCTGATCCGAAGCTCCCCGCTCGTCCGGATCAGCAGGTCCGGGTCCGGGACCTCCCGGGTGTAAAGATGGGCGGCAATGACTTGCTCGTCGATGCAGTCGGGCGAAAGACGGCCGGCCTGGACCTGCCGGGCGATCGACCGGACGGCATCGACGACGTCGACCCGACCGCTGTAGCTCAAGGCGATCAGAAACAGCAGGCCCCGGCCCCGGGCCGTCTGCTCCTGAGCCCAGGCCAGCTTGGCCTGCACGTGAGGCGGGAGCTGAAACAGACGCCCGATGGGGACGAACCGGATGTCGTTCTTGAGGAGGGTCCCGATCTCCCGGTCGACATACTCGACCAGTAAGTCCATGAGGGCATCGACCTGGTCCTTGGGCCGCCGCCAGTTTTCGGTCGAGAAGGCAAAGAGCGTGAGGACCGGGACGCCTAACTCGGCGGCACCCTCGACCGTCTCCCGGACGGACTGGATACCCGCCCGGTGGCCACTGACACGGGGAAGACCCCGGGCCTGCGCCCACCGACCGTTGCCGTCCATGATCACGGCGATGTGACGCGGCAGACGGCGGGGGTCGATGCGAGCCTTCAGCTCCGCGTCCGAGTAATCCCGCCACTCCGGGGGTTCCAAGTCATACACCGGGTTCATCGTCGCCGACCCTCATCCCATAGCATGGGTCGTCTTCTTCAGTTCTTGTAGGACCAAGCGGGCGATGGTCTTGAGGGTCTCAAACACCCCGATGCCCCGGGTCGCCACGGCCTCGAAGACGGGCTCCCCCTTCACGTGCAAAACCCGGAGCATCTCCTCGACCGGCACGGCCGAGGGCAAGTCCCGCTTGTTGAGCTGGAGGACGTACGGGATCGTTAGGATGTCCAAGCCGTTTTCCCGGAGGTTGACCTTCAGGTTGTTAAGGCTCTCGATATTAGCGTCCATCCGCTCCCGCTGGGAGTCGGCCACAAACACGACGCCGTCGGCCCCTTTAAGAATTAATTTGCGAGAAGCATCATAGAAGACCTGACCCGGGACGGTGTACAGGTGAAACCGAATCCGAAAGCCCTTGACCGTCCCGAGGTCCAGCGGGAGGAAGTCAAAGAAAAGCGTCCGCTCCGTCTCAGTCGCCAGCGAGATCAGCTTCCCCTTCTGGTCGGGACTCGTCCGCTCGTAAATGTACTGTAGGTTCGTCGTCTTCCCCCCCAGACCCGGACCATAGTATACGATCTTGACGTTGATCTCTCGGGCGGCGTAGTTGATGAATACCATCTTCCTTCACCCGCCGTCGCTATCGGGGTCGGCCACGGTCCCGCTCGCTTTCCGGCCCCCCGAACAGGGCGTCGATGTCTTCGTCGGTGATCTCGGCGAACTGGTTCAGCGAAGCACCGATCAGCTCCCGATCGTGCTCCAGTTTCTCCATGAGGTTGGCAAAGATCCGTTCCAGCTCGGTCGCCGCCTGCTTGACCCGCAGGCGGACCAGGCCCAGAGCCGACTTGTTCGAGAAGATGACGACCAGGATGACCCGTTGGCTGATCAAGGACATGTGAATGTTCTGGCCCGTGCCCTCGTGATAGAGGACGTTGAATTCCTGTTCCCCCAAGAGGCGGGCCAGGCTTTCGGTGGCGGCGACGTTGCCGGCCGCCAGGGAGGCGAAGGACGTCGTGTCGATATTTTCCGTGTCCCCCTGGAAGGCGACCATCGAGCCGTTCCGGTCGATCAGGAAGACCATCTGAGCGTTGGCGCCCTCCTTCAAGCGATGCAGGACCTGCTGGATTTGGTCGTAGTCCTGCTCGTAAAGCACGAAGTCAAAACCCATCATAGACACCGCCCTGCGCGATTCACATGCCCAATTTACTGAAAGCTATGCAGGGACGCAAGAGGAGTAACGAGTCACGGGGTGACGGGGACGAGTCGAGCTTGTCTGACTCGGCGACGGCTCTTTTCTGAGACGATGGCTCACCACGTCGTCACGCCGTCCATAGCAAATCGGCGAATCGTGAGAGGACCGTTCCCGATCCGCCCCTCCCTATCCGCCATCCGTTCCACCGGGTCTTCTGAGGGGTCCCGAATGGAGTCACCCTCCCGCTCGTAGAAAATCGAAGGGCTCTATCGTGGTTCAACGGTCGGCTCGCCGAGAGCGCTCTCGCCCCCGGCGGGGGTGCCGACGGCGACCGGGGGTCGCTCATTCCACTCGGGATGCCAAACCGAGCGGAGGGTCAGTTGGGGCGCCCGGGCATAAGCCTCGTCATAGGGGAGCATGTAGATGGTCTCCCAGGGGCAGTACTTAGCGCACAACGTGCACCCGATGCATCGGTCCAGGTCGACCTCGACGAGCTGATAGTGCCCCGGGATGCCGCCCTCACCGGGAACGACGAGGATACAGTCGACCGGACAGAACTGAATGCAGGCCTCACAACCCGTACATCCGTTCTGGTCCACAACCGCCAGTTGGATGGGCTTCTTCTTCCGCTGGATCACCCGATCGGCCATCGATGACTCCTGGAGCCGGCGGCCGGACTCGAACCGGCGACCTGCTGATTACGAATCAGCCGCTCTACCGGCTGAGCTACGCCGGCTTGGCCACGCCGAGTAGTATTTTAGGCGTCCGTCCCGCCCCCCGCAAGCAGCGGGAGGCCTGACCGTTTATCCCTTTTAACAGAGCCGTTCGGTTCGTGAAGGTGGCGTCGGATCGGCCTTTCCCACTGCCCCGGAAGCACGATTTTTCAGGGATGCGGGATACGGGATGCGGGATACGGGATGCGGGATGCGAGATGCGGGATGCGGGATACGGAGGAGCCTTGGGCCTCGGGGACGGCGTTTCCCGTCCCGTGGCCCTATCGGCCGGCTGCCGACCGGCCCATCGGCCCAAGCCGGTTGCTTGCATCCTGCGTCCCGTATCCTGCATTCTGTATTCCCGATCCTCGGAGCGTCTGTATGGTCATTCGATGGCTGGTCCTGGACGTGGACGGCGTCCTGACGGACGGCCGTCTGTACTATGGTGACGACGGTCAGGTCTTCCGGGCCTTTCACATCCGGGACGGGTCGGCCATCGTCTTGGCGCCCCGGGCAGGTCTCTCTATCGCCGTCGTCTCCGGCCGGGCCGACCCGGCCGTCCGTCGGCGGATGCAGGAACTTCACGTCCAGGAGGTCCATCTGGGCGTAACGGACAAGGAAGCCGTCTTGCGGGACATCGCGGCCCGCCATGGCGTCTCGCTCGCCGAGATGGCCTTCATGGGGGACGACGTGCAGGACCTGCCGGCCTTTGCGGTCGTCGGGTACCGGATGACCGTCCCGGATGCGCCGGCCGAAATTCGGGCCCTTGCCGATTGGGTCGCGCCCGTCCCTGGCGGGCAGGGGGCCGTCCGGGCGGCCATCGAACACCTCCTGGAGCGACGGGGCGTCCGGCTGACGGACGTGGCCCGGCAGGTCCTTCAAGGGGAGGGCCCGGCGTCCAGGGGCGGGTGAGGGCAGGAGATAAGATGCGAGATACGGGATACGCGATACGAGATGCGGAGTGGCCGGAAGCCTTCCGGCGGGGTCTGGAGCACTACTGGCGGGGTCGGTACTGGGATTCCCACGAGGCCTGGGAGGAGGTCTGGCGGGCCGCCGAGGAGCCGGTCCGGTCCTTCATGAAGGCCCTCATCCAGATCGACGCCGCCCTGATCCATGCGGGCCGTCAGGAATGGACCGGCGTCCGCCATCTGCTGGAACGAGTCCTGCGGTATTTAGGCCGGTGTCCGGACATCGTATGGGGCATCCGGGTGCCCGAGTTGAAAGACCAAGTCCGGCGGTTCCTCCAGGAGGTCACCGACGTTCAGGACGGGCGGCGGCCTCGCTTTCGGTGGTCCGTCAAGCCCCGTATCCGGCCCGTGGGTCTGACGCCGCCTCGGAGAGAACGCCTGCGGCGGGCACCGACGGACGGGCCTCCGAGACAGCGGCGTTCAGGGCTCGTCGGCGATTCGGGAATGCGGTAGATAAGCCGGTAGGGGAATGGGCCATTACCGAATTGCCGAACTGCCGAATTCCCGAACTACCGGATCGCTTAGATCGGTGATCGCCAAGCGTTCGGGAGGGACGGGACGGGTCGTACATCGGGGACCGGCCCCGGACAGGGCGTTTCGGCCGCCTCGACCCATTCGACGGACGGAAAGCCAAAGACGGCCTGAAAGCATTCCGCATACACTCGGGCCACGACCGGCAGCGGCGGGCACGCCGGTCCGACCAGCCGGGCTAAGCTCGTCACGGGGTCCGGCAGGCCGCACGGGACAATCCAGTCAAAGGCCGTCAGGTCCGGGTCCACGTTGAATGCAAACCCGTGATAGGTGACCCAACGGGCGACCCGGATGCCGATGGCCGCGATCTTTGTCCCGCCGACCCAGACGCCCGTCTTCCCGGGCCACCGGCCGGCCGAGAGGCCGTACCGACCGCAGAGCTCGATCAGGCTATCCTCCAGGCGACGCAAGTAACGGTGTACGTCCCGACCGAATTCGTTCAGGTCCAGGACGGAATACCCGACCAGCTGACCCGGTCCGTGATAAGTCACTTTCCCGCCCCGACCGACCTGCCATATCTCGACGCCCGCCTGAGCCAACCTTTCAGGGGACTGCCGGAAGAGGTCCCAGCCCCCGCCGGTCCCGACGGTCACGACGGGGTCGTGTTCCAACAACAGTAGGGTCGCATGGTGTTCGACCCGTTCGGCGGCCCAAGCCTGCCAAGCGAGGCCTTCCCGGTAGCTCCGACGTCCGAGCCAAAACACCTGGAGGACTTTCATGCACCCACCTCGGGCAAAGGCAGGCGGGGATGCCCGTCGCAGGCGAGGACGCCTTGTCTTCCCGCAGGCGGGGACGTCTGCGCTCCCGCAGGCGGGGACGCCTGCGCTCCTGCAGACGGGGACGTCTGCGCTCCTATTTTCCGAATCGTTCGATCAGGGCCGCCGCCGCCGAGTACGGGTCCAGGGTCCCGGCGGCGATGGCCTGGATCCACTCCTGGACCTGGGGGTCGTGTAGACGGGTCTCGATGCCTTGCATGACCAGGGTTCGTACGGCCTCGGTCAATCGCAGGAAAGCATACTGCTGGCGACGCCGGTCCCACTCGCCCGACCGTTCCAGGAAGGCCCGGTGCTCCCGCAAGGCCTGGACCAACTCGTCGAGCCCCGCCCCCCGGGTCGCATCCGTCAGGACGATCGGCGGCCGCCAGGGCCGAGCCTCTGGGGCCAAGCTGAGGACACCCCGAAGCTCCTGCCGCATGCGCTCCGCATCGCCCCGGTCCTTCTTGTTGATCACGAAGACGTGGGCGATCTCCATCAGGCCCGCCTTGAGGGCCTGGACCTCGTCGCCCAGGCCGGGCATCAGGACGAGCAGGACCGTATGGGCCACGCGGGCCACGTCCGTCTCGTCCTGCCCGACGCCGACCGTTTCGACCAGGATGACGTCCATCCCGTAGGCGTCCATCAGGTCGATGATGTCAAAGGTCGAACGGGAGAGGCCTCCCATCTGGCCGCGCGTGGCCACGCTCCGGATGAATACCCCCGGGTCGCCCTCATGGTCCTGCATGCGGATCCGGTCCCCCAGGATGGCCCCGCCCGTGAAAGGACTCGTCGGGTCGACGGCGACGACCCCGACTGTCCGGCCCTCGGACCGAAAGGCTCGAATCAACTGATTGATGAGACTACTCTTGCCCACGCCGGCTGGTCCCGTCACGCCGATGACCCAAGCCCGACCGGTTCGGTGGTACACCCGCTTCAGGACTTCACGCCCGACCTCAGGGGCATCGTCCAGCCACCGAATGACACGGGCCAGGGACCGCACGTCACCGAGTTCGACGACTTCGGAGGGCCGCATCCCATTGCCTCATGTCGGGCGGTCGCCGACCTGCCCATCGGCTATCTGCCAGAGCATTCGACCTTACGCTTCGGTAGCCGCCTGGCTTTCTGCCGTAAGCCGCAGGAAGACCGCCTCCAGGTCCCGGTCCTCGGCGCCGGCCGCCCGACGCAAGTCGTCCATCGTGCCGACGGCGACGAGGCGGCCCTGATGGAGGACGGCGACCGTGTCGCAGACTTCTTCGGCGATGGCCAGGAGGTGGGTCGACAGGAAGACGGTATGGCCCCGGGCGGCCTTCTGACGGACCCACGTCTTGACCATCCGGACGGCCAGGGGGTCGAGGCCGATGATGGGCTCGTCGATGATCCAAACGGGCGTGTCCCGCAGGTGAGCCATGGCGAACATCAGGCGTTGGCGCATGCCGTAGGAGTACTGTTCGATCAACTCGTCGGCCCATGCCCGGAGGCCGACGAGGTCCAGGGCGGCCTCGACGGCCTTCGGGTCCGGCGAGTTCCGGTCCTGGACGGCGCTGACGAAGCTGAGGAGCTCCCGGGCCGTCATCTTGGGATACAGGTACCCCTGGTCGGGGATATACGAGAAGAGCCGTCGGGCCTCTCGGGGATGGCGGTGGACGTCCAGGCCACCGATGAAGACCGAGCCCGTCGTCGGCCGGAGGAGGCCGGTCATGATGCGGATCGTCGTCGTCTTGCCGGCGCCGTTGGGGCCGAGGTATCCAAAGACGGTCCCGTAAGGCACAGTCAAGTCTAAGGGGTAGAGGGCCTGGAAGGGACCGTAGCGCTTGGAGACCCCGTGGAGCTCAATGGCGTTCCCACTCATAGGTCTCACCGTCCGAGGCCGGGGCAGGGGCGGCCTCAGAGACTTCGGCCGCCGTGGCCCGGAGGAGGGGGTGGTAGATACCCTCAGGGAAGTGACGCTGGATCCACTCGAGGAGCATCTCCTCGACTTCCATGCCCATCCGCATCTCCAGGGCCCGCTCCAGGAGTTTCCGGGCGTCGGCGTACCGGAGTTCTTGGATAAAGAAGCGAATGGCCGGGATCCACTGAGGCCCCATGCTGAGGGTCGGGCACCCCATCCCGACCAGGAGGGGCACGGAGGGAATGTCCCAGGCCATCTCACCGCAGATGGTGACGTCTAAGCCGACGGTGCGGGCCTGTTCGATAGCCTCGACCAGGGTCTTCAGAAAGGCCGGGTTATACGGCTTGTAGAGGTACCGCAGGCCCTCGTGGTCCCGGTCGACGGCCAGCATGAACTGGATGAGGTCGTTCGTCCCGATGCTGATGAACTGCACGAGGTCCCCCAGATGGCGGACCAGACGGGCCATGGATGGAATCTCGACCATGATGCCCACGGGCGGGTCCGGTCGGAAGGTCGCCCCGGACCGCCGGAGCCGCTGGCGCACGTCCTCCAGCATGTCCAAGAACTCGATGACCTCCTCGACGGTCGCCACGAAGGGGATCAGGATACGGAGGTCTCCGTGGGCCGCCGCCCGAAGCATGGCGGCCAACTGGGGTTCCCAGATTTCCTGCTTTTTCAGGGCCAAGCGGACGGCCCGCAGGCCCAGCGCCGGGTTGGGTTCTCGGGGGTGGAAGTCCCGCCAGAGGCCCGGGACTTTATCGGCGCCCAAGTCCGCCGTCCGGACGACGACGGGGCGGGGCTTCATCAGCTCGACGAGCCGACGGTAGACTTCGTAGTGTTCTTCTTCCGTCGGCAGACGGTTCGGCGTCTTCAGGTACAGGTACTCGGACCGAAACAGGCCGATGCCCTCGGCACCATACGAGATCGCTCGATGGCACTCCTCGACGAACTCGATATTGGCCATCAGGGACACGGGATAGCCGTCCAGCGTGCGGGCCGGCCCCCGACTGGCCTCGACAAGGAGGCGGAGATGCTGACGGAAGTACCGACGCTTGCCCTCGTATTCCCGGACCTGGAGGGGTGTCGGGGCCACGATGACGATCCCGTCGTAGCCGTCGACCAGGACGTCCTGGCCCGAGGTCACCTGGTCCAGGACGTTCTCGATAGACGCCACGGCGGGGATCCCCATCGACCGGGATAGGATGGCCACGTGCGAGGTCGGGCTGGCCTGGGTCAAGACGATCCCCCGGACCTGAAGCTGGCGGGTCAATTCGATGACGTCTGAGGGGGCCAATTCGTCGGCGACCAGGACGGCGGCCTCGCCGGGTTCCAAGACCGGCTGATGGCGGGTGCCCATCAGGTTGTTCTGGACACGGCGGATGACGTCCCGAACGTCGCTCCAGCGCTCTTGGAGGTAGGCGTCCGAGATGGCTTGAAACTTTTGATGGAGTTCCCGTAGGACGAGTTCGAGGGCCCACTCGGCGTTGATGTACTGGCTGGCGATGCGGTCCCGGACCGTACGGACGATGGCCGGGTCGTCCAAGAGGTGAAGCTGGGCGTCCAAGATGAGCGCATGGCCCTTGCCCAACATACGGGCCAAGTGGTCCCGGATCTCCTTCAACTGCTTCTTGGACTGGGTCAGGGCCTGCTGGAAACGGCGGATTTCTTCTTGAACGTCTTCCTTGCTCAGTTTCAAGGGGACGGCCACGACTTGAGCGGCCAGCAGGACGGCCTTGCCCCGTCCCACGCCGGGCGAAATCGCCACGCCTCGAAGGATGCGGGTCATCGTACCTGGCCCTCGTCGGTCTCCTCAAAGCCGGATTCAAACAGGCGTCGAATCGCCTCCAGGGCCTGGTCCTCATCAGGGCCGGAGGCCCGGACCCGGATGCGGGTCCCCTGCGGGGCCGCCAGCAAGAGGACGCCCAAGATGCTCTTGGCGTCGCTCTGCATGTTGTCCCTCATCAAGATGATCTGAGACTGGAAGTGATTGGCCGTCTGGACCAGTCGGGCCGCCGCCCGCGCATGAAGCCCCCGTAAGTTGACGACTCGGACCTCGATTTCCTTCATAGCCGACGTTCTTTCTCTAAGGCGTGGACCTCGGGCATCACGTCCAGGGAGCAGACGATGGAAGCGATGGCCCGATTTTTCATGTGCCGAGCCAGGGCCTGGTAGTCCATCGTTTCACAATAGTTCCAGTAAACCATCAGCATCGGCAGGTTGACGCCCGTCAGGACGGCGATGGGGCCCTCCCCGAGAAAGCTGAGGCTGATATTCGACGGCGTCCCCCCGAACATGTCCGTCACGATGATGACCCCCGCCGGCGTCATGACCCGGCGGATCGCATCCCGCACGGCTCGCTGAATCTCACTGACCGGCGCTTGCCAGTGGACCGATACCAGCGCCACTTGGGGAATCTTGCGGCCCATGATCGTCTCGGCGGTCTCGACCAAGGCCTCGCCGAGGGCTCCATGGGTCACGACGACCAAACCGACCATACGGCGTCCTCCATACCGATGCCCGAATCGTTGGGAGGCCTCTTTCCAGTTCGAGCCTCTCGCAGAACCCCTTCCCCGTGGGGGAGAGGTATCCTGTCCGGCGCTCTTCGGCACGAAAAAGCGGGCTCGAAGCCTCGACCGTTACCGGCCCCTTGCCGTCTCCCCGCGAGGCTCTCACTGGATCATAAAAGATATCCCGTCGGCCTTCCACCGAGATGCGGGGACGGGATGAGGTCCCAAGAACTGGCGGAAGGGAATGGTAGATTGCGAATTGGGAATTGCAGATTGCGAATTGAGAAGGAAGACCACCGGATAGAAGCTCGAGGGATGTCTTCATCCGGAATCCCCCAATCCGCAATCCCTATCCGCCTCAGGCCCACCCGACGGGCCAAGTCACGTCCTTCCAACTCAGTTGGCTCGGCGACTCGGCGACCCAGATGCCGCCCCGGGTCGTCTGCTTTGCCTTCAGGAGGGCCAGGTCCACGAATTGAACCAATTCCTGGGGCTGTTGCGTAAGACTCAGGAAGTGATCGCCCAGGACGCTTATCGTGCACTGGACGCTTTCTCGAAGGGGTCCCATACCGGACACGGTGATGGCCTGGATGGCGTTCTGGAGTCGCTGGGCGACCTTCTGGGCGTCCGCCGTGGCCGCTCCCGGGAGCAGGACCAAGAATTCGTCACCCCCGTACCGAGCCGGTACGTCGCCTTCCCGCAGGACTTTTCGGATCGCCTGGGCGACCATCTGGAGGACCCGGTCCCCTACGAGGTGACCCATCGTATCGTTGATCTCCTTGAAGTGGTCCAAGTCCAACATGATGAGGCTGAAGGGCCGCTGATGCCGGCGGTAGTGAGACATCTCTTCATGGAGGCGGCGGGCCAGGTAGGCCCGGGTATACAGGCCCGTCAGGCTGTCTCGCACGGCCTGCTCGTAAAGGAGGCGGTTCTTCAGCTCCAGCGTAAAGGCGTGGGCCAAGACCCGCAGGGCCTTCTCCGAGGCCCGCAGGGCGTCGGCATCCGGAAAGACGACCCACAGAATGCCCAGCAGGTCCGTACCGTATTGGAGGGGTAGGGTCAGCCGATGCGGGCCCGGCGGGATCGATTCCCAGAGGTCGCCAGGCATTCTTTCACTTCGGAGCGCCTCCAAGAGGGCCATCGCCGTCTCCCGGCCCGTGTACTGGACCTCGACGAGTCGGGCCTCGGCGTCGATCCGGAGGCCCTCCACCCGCTCCTGATAGGCGTCGTAGAAGAGCAGACCCAGGCCCTGCACCCGCATGGACTCACCCAGCAGGCGGCACAGGGAGGCCAATCGCTCCTTCAAGGGCCGGTGACTGTACTCCGGCATGGAAGCTTCCAAAAGGCCGTCGAAGGTCCGGGCGTACCATTCCAAAGATTGCCGAGCCTGCTGGCCACGGGCACGCATCCAGAGGAGCACGCCCAGAAGACCCAGGACCAGACTCCCCAGGAGGCCCACCAGGACCGGTCCGATCCAGACAGGCCAGCCGACTCCCGGCGGAATCCGCCCGACGTCCATCCCAAGCCTTATCAGCGCAAGACCTTCCGAGACACCCATGACCCAGCTCCCGCCGACGAGCAATTGTCCTGAGCAAAGGACAAAGAGCAGTGCCTTCTGCCCTTTGCCCTCTGCCCCTTTTTATAGGTCCGCTTCGGTCCAATTGATAGGGCGGCCCTCGAGATTTAGACTATATCTTGGCTTGGTTCGTTTTTCAAATCTCCTTGAATCCTGAAGTGGGTCGTATGCCTTCGTCGAGGGAGCCGTTCGGCCCGTGAGAATCCCGACGGGATCGGCTTTTCTGACCCCTCGGGGCGGACGATTTTTCAAGGCAAGGGCCATTCGGCAGTTCGGCAAATAGTCCCAAAGGCCCTGGGGTGCCCTTAGCCCATGCAGGGCTCTATCGGCCAGGTGCTTGAAAAGTCGTGCTTTCCGGGGGTGCTGGAAGGGGCCGTTTGGAGCCCTTCTCACGGACCGAAGGGCTCTGTCAAGAGCTAAAACACGCAGTGAGGAGTGGATAGCATGGGTTGGGGAAGGCGCCGGGTCCTCAGGTGGACGGTCGTCGGTATCGTCCTTCTCGGCTTAATCGGCCTCTGGCAGGGGGCCCGCTCCCGGGGTCGGGCCCTCACGGTCGAGGTCGCTCCCTCGACGGTTCAGGACCTGCGGCAGGTCGTAGCGGCGTCGGGCAAGATCCGACCCTGGACGGAAGTTTCCGTCAGTAGCCAGATCAACGGTCGGGTCTGGCGGGTCGCCGTTCAAGAGGGCGACCGAGTCCAGAGAGGCCAGGTCCTCGTCGAGATCGATCCTGTCCCCCTGCGCACGCAGTTGGACAGCCTGCAGGCTTCTCTGCAGGCGGCCCGCCAGCAGGTCGAATCCGCCCGACTCACCCTGGAGCAGACGCGGCGGAACTGGGACCGGGCCCGGGAGCTCTTCGGCCAAGGGCTGTTGACGAAGGAAGCCCTCGAGAAGGCCCAGACGGAGTGGGAAATTCGACAGCGGGAGCATGCCGTCGCTCAGCAGCGCCTGCGGGAGCTGGAAGCCCAGTTGGAGCGACTCCGTCACGACTACGAGCAGGTCCGCATTACGTCCCCCATCGACGGTTGGGTCATCGGCGTTTACGTCGAGGAGGGTGAGACCGTCGTCGTGAGCATCGCCGGGATCGGAGGCGAGCGGCCCCTCGTGAAGGTCGCCGACCTGACTCGCTGGAAGGTCCGATTGGAGGTCGACGAGAACGACATCGTCCAGGTCCGCGAGGGCCAGCCCGTGCGGCTCACCATCGATGCCTTGCCGGACCGGGAGTTCTGGGGCCGCGTGACCCTCGTCGGGTATCAACCCCTCAGCGAGACGACCACCCAGCAACTGGGTCAGACGGCGCGGGAGAACCTCTTCCCCGTCGAGGTCGAGCTTCGGGAGACCCTCCCCGAGGTCCGGCCTGGGTTCACGGTCCATGCCGAGATCGTGACGGCCGAGAAAAAGCAAGTCCTGAGCATCCCCATTCAGGCCCTCGTCCATCGGCCGCCTCCCGGGGACAACCCCGCGGGCCGTCGGGAAGCGGACGTCGCCGGCGTGTTCGTCCTCGAGGGGGACCGGGTTCACTTCCGCCCCATCCAGGTCGGGATCATGGGGGAATTTGACCTGGAGGTCCAGTCCGGCCTTCGACCGGGCGAGCAGGTCGTCGTCGGACCTTACGAAGTCTTACGGACGCTGAAGGATGGGGACCGTGTCCGCGTTCAATCTGCACGCCGGTAACCCCGAGACGGCGGTCTCGCCGTCCGATGCGGGGCCTCTCATTCGTCTGGAGGGCGTCGTCCGCATTTACGGGTCCGGCTCGGCCGATCGGGTCGTCGCTTTGGACGGGGTCGACTTGGTCATCCGGGCCGGCGAGATGGTCGCCGTCATGGGGCCGTCCGGCTCGGGGAAGAGCACCTTGCTCCACATCATCGGGTGCCTGGATCGCCCGACGCAGGGCCGCTATTTCCTGCGGGGCCGGCCCGTCGAGGACCTGGGCGAGGACGAACTGGCCCGTATCCGGAATCGGGAGATTGGCTTTGTGTTCCAGGCGTTTCATCTTCTCCCCCGGGCGACGGCCTTGGAGAACGTCGAACTCCCCCTGGTCTATGCGCGGGTCCCGCCGGAGGAGCGTCGGCGGCGGGCGATGGAGGCCTTGGCGATGGTAGACCTGAGCCATCGGGCCCGACATCGGCCGTCGGAGCTGTCGGGCGGTGAGCGCCAACGGGTGGCCATCGCCCGGGCCTTGGTCAACCGTCCGTCGGTCATCCTGGCCGACGAGCCGACGGGGAACCTGGATTCCCGTTCCAGTGACGAGGTCATGCGGATCTTGCAAGATCTCTGGCGGCAGGGGCAAACCATCGTCGTCGTGACGCACGAGCGGGACGTCGCCAAGTACTGTCAGCGGGTCGTCCTCATGCGGGACGGTCGGATCGTCGGGGACATCCCGGCGGGGGAACTGTGAGGGACAGGAGCGATGGAGTGACGGAGCGATGGGGATGGGACGGGAAGCGCTTCGCATCGCCCTGCGCGTCATCCGGCAGTATCCCCTGCGGACGGCCTTCATCGTCGTCACGAACATGACGGCCGTCCTGGCCCTGATCGTCCTCGTCGTCATCATGCAGAGCCTTCAGGCCAAGGTCCGAGAGCTCTTTTCCAGTCAGGGGGCCGACATCCTGTATCTGACCCGCCGGCCGCCCGTCCTTCGGGTGACGGACATCCGCAAGTACGAAAGCTATCCGCCTATCTCGACGGCCGAGGTCGAATTCTTGCGGCGGCAACTCCGCTGGGCCGAGGCCGTCGTCCCGGCGACCTATGACCCGGTAGACGTCACGTTCCAGGGCCGCTCGGTCCGAGCGGCCGTCCAGGGTCGGTCGGCCGACTATCTGGTCGTCGAGAACCTCCCCCTTTACTTAGGCCGTCACTTCACGCCGGATGAGGACGCCCACCGACGCCGGGTCGTCGTCCTGGGGTGGGGCGTCTACCGAGAACTCTTTCAGGGTCGGGATCCCCTTCGCCAGTGGGTCTGGATCGGCCGACAGGCCTACCGGGTCGTCGGGGTCGTCCGGGAGCGGGGGACCCTGTTGGGGAGCGACTTGGACACGGTCGTGTGGGTTCCCCTCCAGGCCTGGCGAGGGGTCCGACCGGACGTCGATTATGTCATCTTGCGACCCAAGTCGGGTCGGGAAAACGACCTCATGGAGGAGGTCCGCTTCTGGCTTCGCCTGAAGCGGCAACTCCGACCGACGCAGGAGGACAACTTTGGCCTCCTGACGACGGAGGGCTTCTTGGACATCTTGCGGAATGCCACCCGGGCGTTGTCTCGGGCCTTGATCGGGGTCGTGGGCCTGGGTGTCCTGGTCGGGGGGATCGTCCTGATGAACATCCTGCTGATGGCCGTCGCCGAGCGGACGCAGGAGATCGGTATCCGGAAGGCCGTCGGGGCGCATCCGTCGGCGATTGCCGCTCAGTTTCTCTGGGAAGCTATCATCCTGGCCTCTCTGGGCGGCCTGGCCGGTGTCGGGGTGGGTCTCGGGATATCGTACTTGGTCTCGAGGGCCTTGAGTCTACCTTGGGCGTTTCCTTTCTGGGTAGCGGGCCTGGGCCTGGCCCTGACGGGCATCTCCGGTGTCCTATTCGGTTACTATCCGGCCCGACGGGCGGCCCGGCTAGACCCCGTCCAAGCCCTCCACTATGAGCACGGGTGAGGAGAGTCGGTGTCGGGTCTTCCAGAAACCCGATACCCAGGTCACGCACTGACCTATGTAAGGGGACAGAGTCATGAACTGGCGAGATGCCCTGCGGATGGCCGTCGACCGATTGGCCGTCCACCCCCTTCAGACGGCCTTGAGTTTGCTGGCCGTGGCCGTCGGCATTCTGGCCCTGGTCGGCGTCTCGGCCTTCGTCGAGGGCGTCGCCCAGACCATCAACGCAGGGGTCAGCCTCTTTGGGCCTCGCACCATCTTGGTTCATCGCCTCAGCCCGGCCAAGGCATTCACCGAAAAGTATTGGTTGGAGGTTCAGCGACGGCCTTATCTAACCCTTCGGGACGCGGCGGCCATCGAGCAGCACGCCAGCGCTGTAGAGTCGACAGGGATTTATCTGGGCATCCAGCCCATGCCGGTTACGGTCGTCGTCAGCTACGGGACTCAGAAGACGGCGCCCATGCTTCTGCGCGGCGTCGACGAGCGGGTCTTGGAACTCCTTCAGTTGCATTTGGCCGAGGGTCGAGGCTTTACGGTCGAGGAAGTCCGGGCGGGCCGCCGGGTCGTCCTCATCGGTCAGGCCACGAAGGAAGCGTTGTTTCCCGACACGTCCCCCCTGGGTCGGACGGTCCGGCTGGACGGGATCCCCTTCCAGGTCGTGGGCGTCCTCGGGCGGCTTCCCCAGATCTTAGGATTTAATCCTAATCTGTTTGTCCTCATCCCTCATACCGTCTACCGGCGGTACTCGCCTCGGTGGGAAGAGTTCGCTGCCGTGGCGACCCTGGCCCGTTCCGAGCGGGCCGTCTGGACGGCCGTCGACCAGATCACGGCCATCATGCGGTGGCGGCATCGGCTCCGGCCGGACCAACCCGACGACTTCGAGATCATCACCCAGCGGGCGTACCTGGAGTTCTGGCAGAACATCGAGTCGGTCATTCGGTTGGCGTCGCTTTTGATCTCCTCGGTCGCCCTGCTGGTCGGGGGGATTGGGATCACGGCCGTGATGGTCGTGGCCGTCACGGAGCGGACGCGAGAGATCGGTCTCCGGAAGGCCCTGGGGGCCCGACCTCGGGACATCGCCTTACAGTTTTTGCTGGAGACGTTGGGCCTGACGCTCCTGGGGGGCCTGTTGGGGATCGGCCTGAGCGTGGGGGCTATGCTCCTGATGCGGCAGGCCGGCCTACCGGTGGCCTTCACGCTCCAGCCCTTCGGGACCGGCGTCGTCATGGCTGTCCTGACGGGTGTGGCCGCCGGGATGTACCCAGCCGTCCGGGCCAGCCGGTTGGACCCCGTCGAGGCCCTCCGGTATGAGTAGGCCCTTGGGTGTTAGGTCCCGGGTGACCCACGCGACGGAAGTCCCGTTCGCTGAACGCAGTCCGGTCCCGTCGGGTCTTTACGGTGAGGGCAGATCGACTTTGCCGACGGCCTCCGATAAGCTATGCCATGGGTCTTGGGTGCGGGTATTCAGAGTCGGTGGTTGGGTTTCTACCTGACACCCGACACCGTGCTTAGACCCGTGGACGGACGATATGCTGAATGCCTCGCGTAGGCACCGTTTCGGCTGGCTGGCCGTCGTGGGCCTCGCCATGGGCGGGATGGCCGCCTATGGCTGGGTCCGGGTGATCGGGCCGGTCGTCCGACTCCCGACGCATCCGTCGCCGGCGAGTTATACCCTGCCGTCGGACATCCGGCAGGCGGCTTGGTGGGACCTGGCCCTTCCGGAAGATCGGGCCGCACTCGAAGACGGACCGGTCCGTCGGAATCTCTTCCTGTATTCGGCGGCCGGGGTCGGTAGTCCTCCCTTGCTGGCGGTTTCCAAGCCGTCCGACACGGCCCCGCCGGTCGTGACGGTCCAGGTCAATGAGACGCCGAAGCCGTCCAACCTACCGCCGCCCTCTCCGCTGGAATCCATTCAACTGATCGGTATGATCTATGCACAAAGTGGCGAACCGGTGTATGCCATCCTCACGAACGGGCGAGAGGTGTGGACTGTCCTACCGGGTCAGACCTTCGGACCCGGGGCCCGGGTCGTCCGCATTCAGTCGGACTCGGTCCTCTTAGAGACGATCGACGGGTCTCATCAGAAGACCCTCGCCTTCCCTCAGAAGTCCTCGTGACCCGGCATTCGGATTCCCCGAGGGGAGTGAAACGGCATGATGTTCCCCAGGCGGTTCTGGCTGATCACCATGGGACTGACCGGTGTCGTCCTGGCCTACGGGTGCGCCGCCGCTCGCTACATGGGGCGGGCCGAGAAGGCCGCCCAGGCCGGCGACTGGGACCGGGCACTCCAGCACTGCTTCGAAGCCCTCCGGCGGGACCCGGATAACATCAAGTATCAGGCGACCTGTCGGCGGATGCGTCTGGCGGCCGCCGAATTCCACTTTCAGCGGGCCGAGGCCCTCGTCGAGAAGAATCCCGACGATATCCCGACCCTGGAGCAGGCCATCCTGGAGTACCAACTGGCCGTCCAGTCGGACCCGACCCATCAGTTGGCCGCCGCCCGTCTGGAGGCGACGATCCTGAAGCTTCAACGCCTGAAGGAACAGCGGGCCGAGGCGGCTATGGAGATCGAGCGGGCCAAGGAGAAGATCGCCCGGGCCGCCGTCTTACCCAAGATCTTGCACAGCGAGGAATTGATCGACATCAAGTACGTCGACACAAGCCTGCGCCAGATCCTGGACTCGATGGGCAAGAGCTTTGGCCTGAACGTCCTTTACGACAAAGACTTCCAGGATACTCGATACAGCGTCGAACTCCACGGCGTCACCTTCCAGGAGGCCCTCCAACAGATCCTGGCCGCCAACGGCCTGTTCTTTAAAATCGTCAACGAAAACACCATCATGGTCATCCCCGACAATCCCCAGAAGCGTCGCCAGCACGAAGAGTTGGTCGTCCGGACGTTCTATCTATCGAACGCGGACCTGAACGAGACGGTCAACCTCCTGCGGGTCATCGCCGGCATCCAGCAGATCGTCCCCAATACCCAGCTTTACGCCATCACCGTCAAGGACACGCCCGAGAAGGTCGCCCTGGCCGAACGGATCATCCGTCTCAACGACAAGGCCCGGGCGGAAGTCATCCTGGACGTCGAGATCCTGGAGGTCAGTCGTCAAACGGCGGCCCGCTACGGGATCGACATCGTCCCCGAGATCGCCGTCACGCAGACGCTGGACATCGGTCAGGGACCGGGTGTCATCTTCGGCCATCAGTTCCGGGCCATCGACGCGGCCGCCTGGGCCTTTACTTTCCCGTCTATCGTCTATCGGGCCCTCGTCACGGACGCCAGCACCCGCGTCCTGGCCCGGCCGCAGGTCCGGGCCGCCGACGGTCAGGCGATGACCGTCCGCTTGGGCAACCGAGTCCCCATCCCGACGACGACCTTCACGGGCATCACGCCTCAGCCGGGCCAGCCCCCGCCGACGGGGGGCGTCATCGTCCCCATCACGAGCTTTCAGCTCGTGGACGTCGGGATCAATATCGACGTCAAGCCCCGGATTCACCATAACCGGGAAGTCACGCTGGACTTAAAGTTTGAGCTGACGTCCATCGCCGCCCCGGGCCGCCAGATCAATGAACCGCCGACTTTAGGGAGCCGGGTCGTCAACACGACCATCCGCTTAAAGGACGGGGAGACGAATCTCCTGGCGGGTCTGCTTCGGCAGGACGAGCGCCGGGCCTTGCGGGGTCTGCCTGGGATTCAGAATCTTCCCTTCTTACGAGACTTGTTCGCCGCCAACGAGCGGAGCATCGAGCAGACGGACGTCGTCTTCACGATCACGCCTCACATCATCCGCATGCCGGCTATCACCGAGGAAGACCTGAAGCCCCTCTGGGTCGGGACGGCCGACCAGCCCCGCCTGCGGGAACCCCCGCCGTACACGGTCTTCCAGCCGCCGCCGGAGACGAAGCCGCCTGGGGAAAAGCCGCCGGAGAAGCCACCTTCGCCGCCCTCTGAAAAGCCTCCCGGGACATCTCCGGCCCAGCCGTCTCCGCCGGCGTCTTCCGGGAAGCCCCCGGAGGTGCCGCCGGCGAAACCCCCTGAGACCCCCTCCTCGGGACCGCCAGGCCCGACGGCCCCGGCCCAACCCGTCCAGGCCGTCGGCTTCCTGTGGAGCAGTCAGGTCCCCGAACCCGGTCGGGTGCAACTTCGCATGGGGGTGACCGGTATGCCGAAGGACCGGCCCGTGGAAGTCCTCGTCGAGTCGACCCCGCTGGCGACGGGTTCGGTTACGGTCGAGCCCCCGCCGGGCGGCGGTGCCCCGGACCTCATGGACTGGCGATGGAACGCGCAGGACCAGCGGGTATCGGTCCAATTTCGGGTCCGCCCCGGTGTCCCCCCGAATCAGTCGATCCCCATCGGGCAAATCGAATGGCGGATGGCACCAGACGTGACGTCCATGCACATCCGGGTACGCATCGTCGAGGTCGACCGGCCCACTGAACCCCTCCTGGAAAAGGAGTATACCGTCTCGATCCCGAAACCCCCAGGGTCGTGATCGCCTTGTACGTGGTACTTCGGAACGCCGGCCGGGATGCCGACGTCATCCTTACGGAGCCGGCCCGGATGGGGGCCCGCCTGGCGACGAGCCATGAGCCCCAGGACGATGATAGGTCAGGGGTACGCTCGGATTGAGTCGGGGCCGCAGGAAGCCTATAATGAAGACCAACCTACCCTTATGTGGGCTCAAGAGCGATCTCAGCGACAGAGCCGTTCAGTTCGTGAGAAGGGCGTCTAAACGGCCTTTTCCAGCGCCCCGGGGAGCACGATGTTTCAAGCTACGTGATGGCGTGACGGCGTAACGACGTGACGAGGCCGAGCCCAGACGGTTCGCCCCGGCGACGGCTTCTTTCTCGACTCCGTCCCGTCGTCACGACATTACGACGTCACGATGCTTGGAAAATTGTCCGCCCCGAAGGGTCGGAAAAGCCGATCCCATCGGGATTCTCACGGGCCCAACGACTCTATTAAAGTGCACTTCCCTGGAGGTCGGGGATGCGACGAACGAGCACTGGACTTCGATATGGAACTGGATTCATGGTGGTCCTGCTGGTGGGCATGGCCGCTGGGTCGTACGCTCAGGTCCGGACGGGCAATAGCTCGGAAGGCGACAGCGGCATCTTTCACGTGATATCCAGCCAGACGGTCTCGAAGGGCCGTCTCTGGTTTGGGGTCGCCCACGACAACCTGGACCGAGATCCCTTAGATGTGGATGAGACCCATTATCGAGTGGGCCTCGGCTTCGGCATCACCGATTGGCTTCAGGTCCAGGCCGCCTGGGACGTCCTGACCCAGTACGACGTCGACCCCAAGGGTGGGGCGACGGGCTTCTTCAATACGCAATTCATCACCCGGAATACCTGGTTCAGCGGCCTGGGCGACCTGTGGGCCGGCCTGAAACTTCGGGCCCTGGACGTGCGTCAACAGCCCGTCGGCCTCGGCGTCCTGGCCCGGGTGAAGGTCCCGACGGCCTCGGCCTCAGACGGCGTCGGGACGGGAAAGGTCGACCTGGACGTGCGGGGCCTGCTGGAGTTCAACGTCCAAGACACGGTCGGCCTGTTTGGGAATGCCGGCTTTCTGCTGGCCGGGAAGCCGGAGGCCCACCGGGTCGGCAATCAATTCGTGTATGGAGCCGGCTTGGCCGTGCCGTATAAGACCCGGCTCCAGCTCGTGGCCGAAGTCTCCGGTGGCGTCGTCCAGTCCGGCGGCCAGGTTGATGACTACACGGACTTGGGCATTGGCCTCCGGTGGTTCATCACCGACCATTGGAACGTCACGGCGGCCTATCGTCGGAATGTTCAAGCGGGGAGTAACCTGGGTCAGCATCCCGACGGCGGGACCGTCGTCTTGGGCTATTGGCCCCAGCCGAAGGTGGCGGCTCCACCTCCGCCGCCGCCACCCCCGCCGCCTGCGCCGCCTGCGCCGCCGCCGCCCCCGCCCGTCGTGGTGCCCCCGGCGCCGGCCCTGGCGGAGATCTATTTTGAATTCGACCGATATGAGATCCGACCCACGGAGGTCGAGAAGCTGGACAAGATAGCGCAGTACCTGAAGGACCACCCGGACGTGAACATCGTCGTCGAGGGCCACACGTGTTATATCGGGACGGATGAATACAACATGGCTTTGGGCTTCCATCGGGCCGAGGCCGTCAAGGAGTACTTGGTCTCGAAGGGCATCGACGCCGCTCGGATCGAGACCGTCAGCTACGGGGAGACCCAGCCCAAGTACGACAACGCCCAGGAGATCACCCGTCGCTTCAATCGGCGGGCCTGGTTCGTGATCCGGGAAAAGCCCAAGCCCTGACCCCTCCGCAGGTTCGGGAAACTCGCCGCCGTTAGACGGCCGGCGTTTCTAAAGGCCTCCACAGGACTTTCTCCCTCTGGGAGAAGAGGGCAGGGTGGGAGTCCTTGCCCCCGATCCCTTGGCCAGAGGGGTATTTTGTGCGGCGTTCTGAGGGGGCTGGGGACGCATAAGGCGGGGCTCCCGTCGGCAAGGTCGGGCGGCCCGAGGAGGCAGAGAGGCCTATATTCCCTTAAAGAGGGACTTGCAGGACGAAGGCCTCCGAACGGCCCTGCGAACTTGCAGTTCCCGATCTGCCTGGGCTCCGGCCCCGTGAACGGAGATGACGGAAACAAGGTTATCGACCCAAGACTGGCGAAAAGCCCTCCATAGTTGGCTCCAGACCTTACGGGAAGACCTGGACACGGCCGTCCGGCAATTGCCCGATCTTTTGACGGCCTTCCCCCACATCCAAACCGAACTCTTGGAGCGATTGGGGGACCAAGTCCGGACCGAAGTCCTTCGGAAGCTTTTTGAAGCCGTGCCGGACCTCTTGCCGGGCGACGAGGCGACCTTTGAGTGGTTGGTCGAGCACAGTCCCCGTCTCCTGGAGGTCTGGCTCGAGCGATACGCTCTGACGCCGGCCCAGGCTTGGCGCCTCATCGAGGCGGCACCCCGGCGGGTCGTCTCCCGAAAGCTCTTGGAGCGGGCCTTCCAGGCCCTGCCGGAGACCTTTCGGGAGCTCTACGGGAAGCTGTCGGCACCGGCCCGGAAGCGACTGGTCCTGTGGCGGGACGTTCTGTTTGAGACGTTCATCTCGCCGGAATTGCGGTCGGCGCTGGCCGAATGGCTCGAGGGTCGGCCCGTATGGGACCCCGTCGCGTGGGAAGAGCTGAAACGTCTCTTGGAGGCTCGAGAGGACATCCGGGACGTCCTGCTGGGGACCTTGCCGGACCTGATTCGCCGGACGTTTCAACCCGAGGCCCCCATCAAGATCCGCCAGGACGAGGTCCTGTGGTTCCTCCACCGGCCGGACCAGCCGATCCCGCCCGAGTGGCAGGCCTGGATCGTCGAGAACCTCATCCGCCTGGGAAATCCTATCCTGTGGGCCTGGGCCCGGGAACATCCCCAGCTCCAGACGGCTGTCGCCGCCGTCCCGCCCCGGTACCAGGGCTGGCTCTCGTTAGAATGGGTCCTGCGGTGCCTGAACGAACCGACGGGTCGGGTCCATCAACGGAAGCTCGAGGCGCTCCTTGGCGAGCTGGGGGTCAGCCTGCGGTCGGGCCGGCGCCAGCGGCTGGTCTCGGCTGAGGAGCTGGCCCGGGTCCTGGACGTCGTCCCGCTCTCCCGTTTCATCCACCGCCTGCGCCATTTCAAGCACGTCGAGGAGGTCAGTCGGGACCCGGCCGTCTTGAAACGACTCGTCGAGGCTAAGCTCTTACGGCGGACAGTCGTCCCGCATATTTACGAGAGCCTCGTCGAGGACCGGGACCTGCAGGCGACCCTTCAGCGGTGGACCCAGGAATACCGGACGGCTCGGCAGGAGCGGCGTCGGCGACTTCGGGAACTGATCCAACGGAATCTGGTCCCGGTCCCACCTGAGCCCTTCCGGCCGGACCCCTTCCAGGTCGAGGCTGTCGAAGCCTTCCGGCAGGGCCTGGACGTCTTGGTCACGGCCCCGACGGGTTCTGGGAAGACCTGGATCGCCGAGCAGGCCATGCAGGAAGTCCTTCGGCAGGGGGGCCGGGCCTTCTATGCGACGCCCCTGCGGGCCTTGTCGTATCAGAAACTTCGGGCCTTCCGGGAGAAGTTCGGCTGGGAGCAGGTCGGCGTCCTGACGGGCGAGTACCGAGAAAACGCCACGGCGCCCCTCATCGTCGGGACGACCGAGATCGTGCGGAACCTCCTCCTGGACGGGGCCCGGTTTCAGCTCTTGGTCTTGGACGAGGCCCACTACATCGGGGACGTCGAGCGGGGGAGTGCCTGGGAGGAAAGCATCCTACTGGCACCCCTGGAGACCCGCCTGATCCTCCTTTCAGCGACGATCCCGAACGCCGAGGAGATCGCCGCCTGGCTCCGGAGCCTGGGCCGCCGGGTGCTCATTGCGACCCGTCCTGAACGGCCCGTCCCCCTGGAGTTTCTCACGTGGATGGAGGAGGGTCCGGAGTTGGGTCTCTATCCGCGGGGCCGTCATCCAGGCCTCCGGGAACTCCTCCAGACCCTCAAACAGTGGTCGATGACGCCGGCCCTGATCTTCGTCGGCCGTCGGGATGACGCCATGGTCATGGCTTACGAGGCCGCTCACTTCTTGCCCCCTAAGGACGATCGCTCCGAGGGGCTTCCCCAGCATCCCCTGGCCCACCTCCTGCGGCGGGGGATCGGCGTCCATCATGCCGGCCTGGGGTATGCCTTCCGGGAGACCGTCGAGTCCTTAATGGAGCGGGGCGAATTGGACTTCATCTTCTGCACGTCCAGCCTGGCCCATGGCATCGACGCTCCCGTGCGGACGACGGTCCTGTATGACGTCTCGCCTTTCTGGAATCGGTCTGAGCTTCAGCACGCCCTGGGTCGGGCCGGCCGTCGGGGCTACGACCAGGTCGGCTTCGCCGTCGTGGCCCTACCGGCCGCGAACATCCGGAGCGTGATTCAGGCCCTGCGGTTGGGGCCCCAACCCCTGGAGTCGGCCTTTGCGCCCCACGATGCGGCCGTCGCTGCCCTGGTCGCCCAATACGGGATCGACGGGACCCTCGAGTTGGCCCGGAAGAGCCTTCGGGTCTTCCAGGGCGACAGCAACGTCCAGGCCCAAATCGTACAGTCGATCCGCCGCTTGGTCCGCCTCGGTTTCATGGACCGGGACGGGACCCTCACCGACATGGGCCGGTCCATCGTGAAGCTCATGCATCCCCACGCCACGGCCGTTATCCTGACGCTGAATACGGTTCACGCCATCGGACCCGAAGAGGCGGCCATCATCGCCGCCTTTTTCAGCAACGAGCGGCCGCCCCGACGGATTCGGCGCTACCTCGAGCATCCCCTCATTCACGTCATGACGGAGGCCGCCCGAATGGCAGAGCTGACCGAGATCGACCCCCAGGACGGGGCGAAACGGGCGTGGATCATCCGGCAGTGGCTCCGGGGTCGGGAAGAACAGCTCCGGGAAATGGTCGGCGTCGACGCCGAGGGCGACATCGAGCGGCTCCGCATCCAGGTCGTCGAGCTCCTCCGTAAGATGGAAAGCCTGGAGCTATCGGCGGCGACCCAGGCCCTCTACGTCCTGGACCCCCACTTCCTGGCCGAGCATCCCGACTGGCCGACGACGGCCGCCCGAGAGGCATAGCGAATCGCGAAGGGCGGACGGCGGGTGGCGAACGGGGAATCGTACTTCCCCTGTTCGCTCTTTGATTTTCTCGATGGGTCGGAAAGGCCGAATCCATGCGGGTTTTCACGGGCCGAACGGCCGTGTTACCTTCCTCATCCCCATACCGTACACACGGGAGTCACGCTTCGACCTGGCAGGGGAAGGGCACGAACTGGCCCGTGTCGTCCAGTCGCCAGCCGGTCCACTCCTCGACGCCCCGGGCCGTGACCCGCAGGACGATGTAAACGAAATCCGGCCACGCCCGCTGGCGGTCCGTCTCCGACGGCCGGGCCGGATGGTCGGGATGCGAGTGATAGACGGCTAAGATGCGAAGGCCTCGCTCGTCGGCCGATCGCTCGACCCGTCGGTACGTCAGAGGGTCGATCACGTAGCGGTCGTGCCGGCGGCTCGGCTCGACGTTCGGGGTCCGGTAGATCTCGACGACTCGCCCGTCGGGGTAACCGACGAGGAGACCGCAAGCCTCGTAGGGATAGTCCTCGGCCACATGGGCCTCCATCGTCTCGACCAGGAGGCGGGGAATCCGCAGGGTATCAAAGGCCAGAGAACGAATTTCCAGGACGTTCATCGGGTCACTGTCTCCGATTGCGAATTGGGAATTGGAGACTACGATGGGGGTGTCCCCCCGACATCCTATCCTGCATCCTTGCATCCTTTATTCTTGCATCTCGCATCGTCCACCTGTTATTTACGTCCCCTTCTTCCGGAATCGGAAGAAGTCGATGGCGCCTCGGGCCAGCAAGCGGATCGCCTCATCGTCGGACTGGCGGGCTGTCTCGTAGAGGCGCTCCAGCAGGTGTTCGCCTAAGTCCGGGGCCAAGGCATGGGTCGCCACGATACAGCGGTACCAGGCGGGCGTCGCCGAGCCGCCCCAGACGACCCAAGGCATGAGGTCGACCAAGAGGCGGACCCAGGCTTCCGACCGAGCGGTCCAGACTTCCGAAGCCGCCTCGGCCTGTTCCGCCATCCGCTCGAGGACGTGGACGGCCATCTGGAGGGCCGCCCCTAAGGGCACCTGGTCGGGTGGGAGCCATACCGGCGTGCCATCCCATTCGACAAGATAATACGAGTCCCACCGACGGACGCGACCCATGAAGTCGGTCAGCCAGTCCATCAGGCCGACCCACACGTCTTCCGGCCGCGCTACGCCCGTCTCGAGGGCCGTCCGCCAGGCCTCGAGGGCCTGGACGGCGGCTTGAAAGTACGGATGATACGCCCGTAAGTCAAGCCGGGGCCGCATGCTTGTCTATGGCGTTCGGGGCTGGGTATTGGGTGTTCGGTGTTGGGGCCTGGGTCTTCTATTCCCGAATCCCGAACACTGAGGCACCTGTCCGGGCCGGTCGGTAGCCACTTGGGTTAGCAGTGCCGTTCGGTCCGTGACAATCCCGATCGGATCGGCTTTCCCGGCCCTTCGAGGAGGACAGTTTTTCAAGCAAAGGGCAATTCGGCAGTTCGGCAGGGGGTCCAACTCAGCACAAAGGGCAAAGAGCAAAGGGCCAAGGGAATCGAATATGGGTCCTCGACCCTTGGCTCTATACCTTATACTCTATGCCCTCTACGGCCCTGGGGCCGCTCCTGGCCCATCCAGGGCTCTATCGGCCTATCGGCCGACCTGCCCATCGGCCTTACTGCCTTATTGCCGAATTGCCGAACTCCCGAATTACCCTATGGACTATCGTGGCGGGGCCTCGGCTTCCGGCACACCCAGGGCCCGGACCTCCGTCCCCCGCATATTTTCGAGGCGGACCCGGATTTCCTGAGACTCGTCACAGCGGACGGCCTGGCTGTA